>CAIYQJ010000455.1 GCA_903928275.1 uncultured Chloroflexota bacterium | reverse complement strand
CGGCCCCCGGGTCTCCGGCCCCGCTCGTCCGACGGCCCTCGCGTCCCACCTTGCTACACTCGGGCCGCCCATGACGATCCCCCAGGAGCGACTCCGCAACTTCTCGATCATCGCGCACATCGACCACGGCAAGTCCACCCTCGCGGACCGTCTGCTCGAGGCGACCCACACGATCGACCCGCGCCAGATGACGAGCCAGGTCCTCGATTCGATGGATCTCGAGCGTGAGAAGGGGATCACGATCAAGGCGCGGGCCGTCCGCCTCGAGTACACGGCTGCCGACGGCCTCGGCTACGCGCTCAACCTCATCGACACGCCCGGCCACGTCGACTTCACCTACGAGGTGAGCCGCTCGCTGCAGGCGTGCGAGGGCGCCATCCTCGTCGTCGACGCGGCCCAGGGGATCGAGGCGCAGACGCTCGCCAACGTCTACCTCGCCATGCGCCAGGACCTGACGATCATCCCGGTCGTGAACAAGATCGACCTCCCGTCGGCGCAGCCGGACGTGGTGATCGAGGAGCTGGAGAACGTCCTCGCGATCCCACGGGAGGAGGTGATCCTCGCGTCGGCGAAGGACGGCACGGGGGTCCCCGAGATCCTCGAGGCGATCGTCGCGCGGATCCCGCCTCCGAAGGGCGACCCGGCCGGACCGCTCCGCGGGCTCGTGTTCGACAGCCACTACGACGCCTACAAGGGTGTCGTGGTCTATGTCCGGCTCGAGGAGGGCACGCTCGAGGCGCACGATGCGGTCCGGTTCATGGCGTCCGGCGTGGAGGCGCTGCCGCTGGAGCTCGGCGTCTTCCGCCCGCAGCTCGTGCCCGTGAAGCGGCTCGTGGCGGGCGAGGTGGGGTACGTCGCCACCGGCCTGAAGAGCGTCCGCGATGCACAGGTCGGCGACACGATCACGACCGCAGCGCGCCCGGCGACCGAGCCGCTCCCCGGCTACCAGATGGCGAAGAGCCTCGTGTTCGCCGGGATCTACCCGATCAGCGGCGAGGACTACCCGCTCCTGCGCGACGCCCTCGAGAAGCTCCACCTCAACGACGCGAGCTTCAGCTTCGAGCCGGAGAGCTCGATCGCCCTGGGGTTCGGGTTCCGGTGCGGCTTCCTCGGCCTCCTCCACATGGAGATCGTCCAGGAACGGCTGGAGCGCGAGTTCGACCTCGACCTCATCGCATCGGCTCCGTCGGTGGAATACCGGGTGACGCTCATCGCCGGCAGGGGGACGCTCGCGGTCGACAACCCCGCGCTCCTTCCGAGCGCCGGCGACATCGAGGAGATCGCGGAGCCGTGGGTCACGCTCTCGGTCATCACGCCGGCGAGCTACATCGGCACGGTCATGGACCTCTCGCGGGTGCGTCGCGGAACGTTCCTCGACATGGCGTACCTGGACCCGACGCGCGTCCTCATGAAGTTCGAGATCCCCCTCGCGGAGCTCATCGTCGACTACTTCGACCAGCTCAAGAGCCGGACGCAGGGATACGCGTCGATGGACTACGAGGAGGCGGGCTACCGGGCGGCGCGCCTCGTGAAGCTCGACGTGGTCGTGGCCGGCGAGCCCGTGGATGCCCTGAGCCTCATCGTCCACCACGAGCACGCGCAGGCGCTCGGACGACAGCTCACCGCGAAGCTCAAGGAGCTGATCCCGCGGCAGATGTTCGAGGTCCCCATCCAGGCGGCGATCGGCAGCCAGGTGGTCGCGCGCGAGACGGTGCGCGCCATGCGGAAGAACGTGCTCGCGAAGTGCTACGGCGGTGACATCACCCGCAAGCGGAAGCTCCTCGAGAAGCAGAAGGAGGGGAAGCAGCGGATGAAGCGCGTGGGCTCGGTCGAGATCCCGCAGGAGGCGTTCCTCGCCGTCCTCCGGATGGACGCGGAGTAGCCGGGGGCCGCACGCGCTGCGTGCTGCGCGACCGTTCGCGCGGAGCGATCCGGCAGCCACCGCCGCGTGCTAGCGTGTCGCGCCATGGAGGAGACGCTTCGCGTCCTGGTCGCGTTCGGCTTCGCGATGCTGCTCGTCCTGCTGCGGCTGGACGCTCCGCGGTTCGGCACGGCCGAGTACGACGAGCCCGACGCGTCAGGGGCCTCGCCGCCCATCCTCGGGCGCATCGCCTGGTATGCGATCGGCCTCGTCCTCGTGGCTGCGGTCGCCTGGGTGCTCCCCGGCCCGGACGACCTCTACCTCACGGTCGGCGATCGGACGGCCGCCGTGCTCATCGGCCTCGGCGCAGGAGCGGTCGGCGTGGGCCAGGCGCTCCTCCTCGGGCGGTTCAGGAATGGAGCGATCCGCGCGCCCGCGGCCCGCGCGTACCCGGGCGCCATCCTCAACGCGATCGGGACCGCTGTGCTGGACGAGGCCACGTTCCGTGGGATCGTCCTCGGCGCGCTCGTCGGCGTCGGCCTCGACCCGCTCCTGGCCGTCATCCTGCAGGCCATCGCCTACACCCTCGCGACCCGGGCCGGCCGCACCGGGGGGGATCCGTACCTCCTCTTCCTCGACCTGGGCATCGGTCTCGCGGCCGGCTGGATGACGGTCGTGACCGGCGGGATCGGGGCCGCCGTCATCGCGCACTCGATCACGCGCCTGGCGCTGTTCGTCGTCACCGGCCACGCGGGGTCGGCGGGGCACCGCGGCGAGCTGTCGGAGGACGGCCGGGACCTTCCCGGGTGGGAGCCGGCCGTCGACCAGCCGGACGGGTACGGCCCGGCCGAGGAGGGCGCTGCCGGCGCGGCCCCAGCCGGCGACGTGGGCGCAGCCCCGGCGGCCGATGCGGACGCTGCCCGGACGGTCGACGGCTTCCCCGGGGCATGACCAGGGGTCTCCCGGCGCGGGGCACGCGACCCGCGCCGGCGCCGCCGGATGCCCGCCTGCCACCCCATGGATCGTCGGGGGCCGAGGCGCCCCCGCGCCCGCCGGCGGCCCTCTACGTCCACGTCCCGTTCTGCGCCTCGCTCTGCCCGTACTGCGACTTCGTCGTCCTCGCGGGCGCCACCGCGCGCGGGCCGCGGAGCCGCGTGGATGTGTACCTGGCGGCGCTGCTCGCGGAGCTCGATCTCCGGGCGGACGTTCTCGACCTCCGTCACGGGCCGCCGGGCACGCCGGGACGCGCCGTGCTGGATTCCGTCTACCTCGGCGGCGGGACGCCGTCGCTGCTGCCGGCGGCGGCGCTCGCAGCGATCCTCGACCGGGTCCGGGCGCGTATCGGGGTGGCGTCGGACGCCGAGGTGACGCTCGAAGCGAACCCGCGTCCGGACGAGCGCGGCGACCTCCGCGGCGCGGTGGCAGCGGGGGTCACGCGCGTCTCGCTGGGGGCCCAGAGCCTCGACGCCGGCGAGCTCCGCCGCATCGGTCGGCGCCACGGGCCGGACGACGTGCGCCGCTCGGTGGAGGAGGCGCGCCAGGCGGGCGTCGGCTCGGTCAGCCTCGACCTGCTGTACGAGATCCCCGGCCAGGCTCCCGCCTCGTGGGACCGCACGCTCGCCGCCGCCATCGCGCTCGCGCCGGACCACCTTTCGCTGTACGCGCTCACGCTCGACGATCCCGAAGCGGAGGGCCTCACCGGTCCCCTCGGCGATCATCTCCCCACGACGCCCGGCGCCCGGCGCTGGCGCGAGCGCGCCCGGGTCGAACAGGACGAGGACGCCGCCGCCGCCTGCTACGAGGCCGCCTCCGGCGTGCTCGCCGCCGCGGGCTACCGGGGATACGAGATCTCGAACTGGGCGCGCCCGGGCCACGAGAGCCGCCACAACCTCATCTACTGGGAGCGCCGGCCGCACGAGGCGGTGGGGATCGGTGCGCACGCCTTCGATGGGCGCGAGCGCCGCTGGAACGCCGCGCGGCTCGATGGCTACCTCGCGGCGCTCCTCCCGCCACCGGGCACGGATCGGCCGCCGATGCTCCCGCCGGGGGGCGCCGAGACGGCCGACGAGCGCACCGCCGACGCGGAGGCGGTCGTGCTCGCGCTCCGGCTCGACAGGGGGATCCCGGCGGAGGCCGCCGAGGATCCACGCTTCGCGGCCGCGATCGCATGGGCCCGCGAGATCGGGCTCCTCGAGGAGGCGCGGGGCGAGGCGGTGGGGGGCGCGACGGCGCGGGCGGAGGACGCGCGGGCTGGGGCGGCGGGGCCTGCGACGGCCGGCGGCGATGTCGGCCTCCATGCCCGGCCGCGCCTGCGGCTCACGCTGCGCGGCCGCCTGCTGTCGAACGAGCTGTTCGCGCGCCTGGTGTGAGCGGCGCGGTGCGACCGGGCGGTCGTCCCGCGTCGACGGCCGGCGCCCGCCCTCATCTCACCTCGTGAAGGCGATCGGCCGGGTCGTCGCCGGACGCTGGCTCGCCCCGGGCCGACGTCTCGCCCGTCGTCGGGCTCACCGATTGAGAGCCGCCACTTCGGTCAGGCGGGTGACGAGACCGAGGATCACCGGGAGGGCGAAGGTCGTCGTGAGGCGGACGATGATCACGGTGTCGAACGGCCACGCTCGGATCGCCGCTACTCGCGCGTTGACGCAGCTCCACGCGATCGAGGCGTTCACCTCGGCGAGCGCCTCCAGGATGTCGCTCGTCCGCGCTTCCGCCGGGACGGGATGCGGAGACCCCTCGAAGAGCGCGTGGAACCGGGCAGCCGATACGGCGGACTCCCGGCGCTTCTCCGCGACCAGCTGCAGGTGGACCGCGTGCAGGGGCAGGAAGAAGAGGCCGAGCCCCGCGAAGGCGCAGACGATGGCGACCACGTACAGGATCCGCATGTCGGCCCAGTAGAGCCAGAGCGCCATCCCGGAGAGGCCGACGAAGTAGGTCGACGCGAGCGCGACGGAGAGGTTTCCCAGCGGCCTGGTCCGCAGGAACGGGTCGTCGACGTGCGACACGAGACGCAGGGGGCGCCGACAGACCGCGGCGAGGCCGGCGACCGAGCCGAGGTAGGTCCACACGAACGAGAAGAGGACGAGGAGCTGGAGCGCCATCTCGGCGACGTCCGCGCCGAACACGACGAGCCCCCCCGCCGCAGGGAGCCCCGGGCCGCTCCGGAACTGCTCCTCGACGAGGAGCGCGGTCAGGAGCACCGCGGCGACGAGCGGCGGCCGCCCGTCGGCCGCCCACGCGAACGGGTCGCCCCCGGACGACGAAGGATCGGACGCGAGGTCGCCGATCTCGGACAGGGTCCGCGTGGCGCGGGCGCGCATCCAGCGGCCCGCCATCAGGAGGAAGAACAGGATCCCGAAGATGAGGAGCCAGTAGACGAAGTCACCTGCGTCGTGCACGATCCCCATCCCCGGCTTGTCGCTGACGACCAGCAGCATCGTCCGTGGGAAGAACTGGCCGAGCGGGATGAGGACCACGCCGCTCACGATCGCCGCGAGCACCGGGTAGGGGAGCCGCAGGCGGCGCGCGGCGCGCGCGAGCAGGTCGTCGACCGCGGGGACCCGGATCGCCCGCCTGGCGCGCCCCGCCGCCGGCGGATCCTGGGCTTCGGGCACAGTGCTTGCCTTCACGGCAGGGTTCCCCTCTCGGACACGACGCTCTCGGGCACCACGCGCGTGGGCACGACGCGCGCGGATCGTGGACGTCTGGGCTGCGCGGGACGGAGCCGCGGCCCCCGGCCGTCGCAGTCGGCCTCGCCCGGCTCGGCGCTCGCGGGGCATGGTCAATGGCCGACCGCGGACATGGTCGCCCGGACGCCCGATGCCGGGCAATCCCACATGAGTACCACCTGCCATCGTGCATGCGCCGTAGCCTGGTCCCGGACGATCGTCGCCCTCGTTGCCATGTCATCGAGGGTGACGGAGTCGCTGGCCACCTGGTTCGGACGCTTTCGCTGGGGGACGACACGTCGACGGCGCCTCGCCCGCCGGCCCGCCGCCGTCGATGGCGGTCCGTGTCGTCGGCCAGCGACTCTGTCCGAGTTAAGCGGCCAGCGACTTTGTCACTGTCGGGGGCATGGAACCGAAGGACAGAGCGACCCCGCCCGACGCTCGGGCCCAGCATCGAGCGTTCGTG
>CAIYQJ010000454.1 GCA_903928275.1 uncultured Chloroflexota bacterium | reverse complement strand
GTTCTCCGGCAGCCCGAGCAGGCTGCGACCCCAGCCCCACTGGAAGACCGCCACGACGAACCCGACCGAGGCGCCAATCGACAGCAGGTTGAGCGCCGCGGCCTTCAGCGCAACGAGCACGCTGCGGAACGCCACGATGAGCAGCAGGAACGCGGTGCCGACCACGACCGCGATGACGAGCGGCAGCCGGCCGACGAGGGTGTCGCGGAACTCGATGAGCGCAGCCGCGTTGCCGGTGACGTAGCCGGATGCGCCGGATCCCGACAGCGCCGTGGGAAGCGCGTGATCGACGAGCTGGCGGTACAGGGTCGCGGTCGCCGCATCCTGCGGAGAGGTGCCAGGCACGACGGAGCCCACGAGCAGGGCGCCGTCCGCCGACGGCTGCAGGGCCGAGGCGCGGGCGACGCCGGGCGTGGCGGCCAGGGCCTGCCGGACCGTGCCGGCCAGCGTGGCGGCGGGCGTCGTCGCGTGGCCCGCGTCGACGACGATCGTGAAGGGCCCGTTCGCGCCGGGGCCGAACGCCGTCGCGATGAGGTCGTAGGCGCGCCGGTCGGTGAAGGACGAGGGATCCGCGCCGTCGTCCGCGTGACCGAGCTGGATCGACAGGAGCGGGAGCGCCAGAACCACGAGCATGAGGACGCCGCCGACGAGGAACGGCCAGGGTCGACGCGAGACGAGGCGGGAGTAGCGCTGCCAGCCGTCCGAGCCTGATGACGGGCTCTCGGCGACCGGCCGCCGCACATGCAGTCGATCGATGCTGCGCCCGGCGAGGGCCAGCCCCGCCGGCACGAGCGTGACCGCCCCGAGCGCCGCCACCGTGACGGTGAAGACGGCCGCGAGACCCAGGTGGCCGATGAAGGAGATCCCCGACGCGTACAGCCCGAGCAGGGCCACCGACACGGTGACCGCCGCCACGGTCACGGCCCGGCCGCTCGTCGCGACCGTCCGCCCCGCCGCTGCGACAGGCTCCACGCCATCCATGATCGCCTGCCGGAAGCGGGTCGTGAGGAACAGTGCGTAGTCGATCCCCACCCCGAGGCCGATCATCACCGCGAGCGTCGGGGCGGTCGTGCCGAAGGTGATCACGCCGGCGACGATGGTCAGGATCCCGAGGCCGATGACGACGCTGATGACCGCCGTGAGCAGCGGCAGCGCCGCGCTGATGACGCTGCCGAACGACACGAGCAGGACGGCGACGGCGACCGCGAACCCGATGAGCTCCGCGCGTCCCTCCGACGGCGCAGGCCGCGTGAGCTGGTCCAACCCCGCACCGTACTCGACCTGCACGCCGTTGGCGCATGCCGCCGTGGTCGCCTGGTCGAGGCTCGTCAGCCAGGCGGAGCCGAGCGTCTTGGGCTCGACGTCGAGGTGCACGGTGGAGTACGCGGTGCGTCCGTCCGCCGATACCGCCGCCGAGCCCGGCGCGAGCGGGTTCGACGCCGACAGCACGTGCGGCAGCCCCTGGATGGCCGTAAGCGTCTGCCCGAGCGATGCTCGATGGTCGGCCAGCGTCCCCGAATCCACGTGGAGGACGATGAGCCCGCTGTAGCCGCCAACGGCAGGCGCGTGGGCCCCGAGGAGGTCCGCGCCGACGGATGCCTGGGTCCCCGGCAGGTCCACGTTGTCGCTGAAGGTGCCACCCGCGACCTGTCGAGCCGCCAGCGTGACAGCGAGCAGCGCGATCCACATCGCGATGACGACGATCGGGTGGCGGGCAGACGCGAGACCGAGCCGCTCGAGTCGGCCGACCGACGAGGCATCGTTCGAAGGCCCGATGGGCCGATCGGCTCCGGGCGCAGATGACATGAGCGGGCACTCCGTGAAACTGACAGCACTGACAGTTTCCGGAGACTACGCGCCGCCCCCAGAAGTGTCAACAGTGCCAGTTGACGTCTCTGCCACATCTGGCTACCGTGACCCCATGAGTCAGGCTGCGTCCTCCGGCCGTCGCGAACGCAAGAAGGCGCGGACGCGTGACGCGCTGCGCGCCTCGGCCCGCCGGCTGTTCGCCGAGCAGGGCTTCGCCGCCACGACCGTCGAGCAGATCGCGGACGCGGCCGACGTCTCGGAGCGGACGTTCTTCCGCTACTTCGAGTCGAAGGAGGACCTTCTCCTCCCCGACGTCGTCGCCGTGTTCGAGTCCGTGGAACGGGCCATCCGCGAACGGCCCATCGATGAGCCGCCGCTCGCCTCGATCCTCGAGGCGTTCCGAGCAGTCATGGCGGGTCCCAGCCTCTCAGGCGGGATGTCGCTCCTCGGACCGGGCTTCGACCCGTCGGACCCGGTCGTCGCCGGCAGGATGGTGAAGGCCTTCCTGGACTGGGAGGATCGGCTCGCCGACGTGCTGCGGGAGCGGTTCATCCGAGCCGGCGCGGCCGGCGCCGAGGCCGAGCTCGCTCTTCACGCCTCGGTCGTCGCGCGCGCGGCGGTCTCGGCGGCCCGGGCGACACTCCGGGTCCTCCGCGGCCGCCAGGTCGACGATGAGGTCCGTCCGGGCTCTGCCCTCCGGGCGCTCGATGACGCGTTCGCCGTGCTCGCGGCAGGCTGCCCGAGCCCAGCCCCCATGTCCGGGGCCGACGGCGGATGACGGACGGACTTCGGCACTGGCTCGGTCAGGCGAGCGCCCGATCGACCGCCGCCAGCGCGTGGATCCGGGTCGTCGGGAAGTAGGGGACGGTCACGTCGCCCGGGCGGACGAGCAGCTCGATCTCAGTGCACCCGGCGATGACGCCTTCCGCACCGCGGCCCACGAGCCGCGCG
>CAIYQJ010000453.1 GCA_903928275.1 uncultured Chloroflexota bacterium | reverse complement strand
TGTCGGACTTCTACACGGGCTTCATGACGAATGCTCTCGCCATGGACGAGCTGCTCGTCGGGATCGATGTCCCCATGGCGGCGCGCGAGACGGCCTTCCTGAAGTTCGGGCGGAGGCATGCCAACACGCCGGCCGTCGTCACGGTCGCGATCGCCCTCCGGCGGGATGGCGCCGGCCGCGTGGCGGACGCGCGGGTCGTGCTGGGGGCGGTAGGTCCCCACCCGATCCGGGCGGCGCGAGCCGAGGCAGCCCTCGTCGGCTGGGCGCTCGATCCGGAGACGATCGATCGGGCCATGGAGGCGGCGGCGGAGGAATGCGAGCCGTTCACCGACGCGGTCGCGACCGCCTGGTATCGGCGTCGGATGGTCCGCGTGTTCGTCCGGCGCGCGCTCGAGCAGATCGCCGGATCGGGCCCGACCGCCGCCGACGGGAGTGCGCAGTGATGGTTTCGAGCATCGTGTCGTTCCAGGTCGGCGACCGCGAGGTCGAGGTCCTGGTCGCCCCCATGACGACGCTCCAGACCGTGCTGCGGTACCAGCTCGGGTACACGGCGGTGAAGGAAGGCTGTCGCCAGGGCGGGTGCGGCAGCTGCGCCGTCCTCGTGGACGGTGAGCCCGTGCTCTCCTGCCTGCTGCCCGTGGAGGACGTCGCGGGCAGGCGGGTGACGACGCTCGAGGCGCTCGCCGAGCCCGATGCGCTGCACCCGATCCAGCAGGCCTTCATCGACCATCTCGCCTTCCAGTGCGGCTACTGCACGCCGGGGATGGTGATGGTCTCCAAGGCACTGCTCGACCGCGACCCGGACCCGTCGCGAGCGGAGATCCTCGACGCGCTCGCCGGCAACGTCTGCCGCTGCACCGGCTACGCGCCGATCGCGGAGGCCGTGGCGGACGCCGCCCGGGTCCTCGCGAGCAGGGGAGCGCAGTCGCGATGACCGCCGATCTGCACGTCGTCGGCAGGTCGGTCCCGCGGAGCGACGGGGTCGGGCACGTCACGGGCCGCACGCTGTTCACGACGGATCGCTCGTTCCCCGGGATGCTGCACCTCAAGGTCGTGCGCAGCCCGGTCCATCACGCGCTTGTCCGCGGCATCGATCTCTCGGAGGCCGAGCGCGTTCCCGGGTTCGTCCGGGCGCTCACGCACGTCGATGTGCCCCACAACGTCTACACGATCCTCGGCCTCATCGGCGTGGAGCCCGAGGAGGAGTTCGTGCTCGCGGAGGACCGCGTCCGGTACAAGGGCGAGCCGATCGTCGCGATCGTCGCGGAGACGGAGGCCGCCGCTCTCGAGGCGGTCGCATGCGTCCGTCTCGACCTCGAAGAGCTCCCGGCGGTCTTCGACGTGGAGGAGGCGCTGCGGCCGGGCGCCCCGATCGTCACGCACTGGGGCAACAACACCTTCATGTACGAGGGCCATCCCTGCCGGCGCGTGCGGTTCGGGGACGTCGAGGCGGCGTTCGCGCGGGCGGACCACATCGTGGAGGGCGTGTACAACACGAAGCCGATCGAACACGCGCCGACGGAGACGACCGCGTGCATCGCCGTCCCCGAGGCGAACGGCCGGTACGCGGTCTACACGAACACGCAGGCCCTGTACTTCAGTCTCGACAACACCGCGATCATCCTGCAGGTCCCCGGCAGCCGGCTCCACTTCATCGGGGGGACGGTGGGCGGCGCCTTCGGCGGCAAGGTGGATGTCATCGTCGAGCCGCTCGCGACGCTCGCGGCGATGAAGACCGGGCGGCCGGTGAAGTACGCCTTCGCCCGCTGGGAGGAGATGCAGGTCTCGTCGACGCGGAGCGCGTGGCGCATCTACGTGAAGGACGGCGTCATGCGCGATGGCCGGATCGTCGCGCGCAAGGTGACGAGCTATGCCGACTCCGGCGCGTACAGCCGCCAGACGCCATACGCGCTCACGAAGCACGCGGCGAACGCCGCCGGCCCGTACGCGATCCCGAACGTCTCGATCGACGCGTACTGCGTCTACACGAACCACGTCCCCTCGAGCGCCATGCGCGGGTTCGGGATCACGATGGCCTCCTTCGCGATCGAGGTCCAGATGGACAGGATCGCCGAGGCCGTGGGTCTCGATCCCTGGTCCGTCCGCTTCCTCAACGCCTACCGGAACGGGGACATGAAGCCGCATCGCAAGCGCGCCGAGGACGCGACGCTCATCGAGACGATGCAGGCGGCGGCCGCGTTCGTCGGGCACGAGCTCACCCCGGAGCAGGCGGCGATGACGTCGGACCCGCGACGCGAAGGAGGGGAGTGACGTGGCGAAGCTCCGCGGCACCGGCATCGCCGCCGTCAACTACCCCACCGGGATGAACCTCGGCGGCGACCCGTCCCAGGCCCTCATCCACGCGACGACGAGCGGCTCGTTCGTCGTCACGCTCTCGGCGACGGACCTGGGGCAGGGCCTCCGGACCGTCATCGCGCAGATCGCCGCCGAGACGCTCGGCGTCGGCGTCGACGACGTCTTCATCGACACCGCCGACACGGACACCGGGCCCCACGACATGGGGACCTTCGCCAGCCGCGCCACGCACCGCGTTGGCAACGCCGTCATCGCCGCGGCGAAGGAAGCGCGCGAGGCGCTCCTCGAGGTCGCCGCCGAGGAGCTCGAGGCGTCGCGGGACGACCTCGAGACGGACGGCCTGGGCAACATCCGCGTCCGCGGCGCCCCGGGCCGCTCGGTGAAGGTGACGGACATCGCGTCCCTCGCACAGTTCACGTACGGCCGCACGATCTCGGGGCGCGGCGCGTGGATGAAGCCCAGGAGCGCGGTGGATCCCGAGACCGGCGCGATGGACCCCGACTCGACCGAGGCGCACGCGTGCACGGTCGCCGAGGTCGAGGTGGACACCGAGACCGGCGTGGTCACCGTCATCAGCATCAAGAGCGCCTACGAGGTGGGACGGCAGGTGAACCCGGCTCTCGTCCACGGCCAGATCGTGGGCGGTGCCTGGATGGGCATGTCCCACGCCCTGTACGAGACGACCACCCCGTATTACCCCGACCCGGGGCACAGGCCGAAGGACTTCAGCGAGTACCTCATGCCCGGTGCGCACGAGACGCCCGAGATCGACTGCGTGGTGCTCGAATACCCGTCGTCGAACGGGCCGTACGGGGTGAAGGGCATCGGCGAGATGACGGCGAACTCGCCGATCCCGGCCATCGTCAACGCCATCTACCACGCGACCGGCGTCCGCATCGACGAGCTGCCGGTGACGCCCGAGCTGGTCCTTCGCGGCCTCGAGGCGAAGGAACGGCACGCGAGCGGGGGCGTGACCCCGTCGACCGCCGGCGACTGAGAAGGGGATACCGATGCGCCAGATCACGACCTGGGACGAGTTCCCGACCGTGGAGTACATCCCCGGCGTCTACCGCCAGACCGTCTCGGGTGAGAAGGCGATGATGACGCGGATCGTCTACCGCGGCGGCGTGACCATCCCGGAGCACAGCCATGAGGCCGAGCAGATCATGCTCGTCGAAAGCGGTCGGCTCTGGGCGATGGTCGGCGACGAGAAGGCCGAGGTCGGGCCCGGCTCGCTGCTGGTCATCCCGTCCGGCTGGACCCACGCGTTCCGGCAGGTGGGGGACGAGGACGTCGTCTTCTACGAGTGCTTCGCGCCCATCCGCCTCGAGTACCTCGTCGGCTTCAAGGGCCCCGACCCGTCGCTCGACATGATCAGGCGGAACCTGCCGGGCTGAGCTCCGGCTCGCGACGGCGATCCCCCGTGCAGGCGAAGGAACCGCCATGGACCCGCTCACGGTGCTCGGCTCGCTCGGCCTCATCCCCGTACTCGAGGTGGCGAGCCCGGAGATCGCGGCCGACGTCACGGAGGCGCTCGTCGGCGGCGGGCTCCCGTGCGCCGAGATCACGTTCCGCACACCGGCCGCGGAGGCGGCCATCGAGCGGGTCGCGACCCGGTTCCCGGACGTCTGCGTCGGCGCCGGGACCGTCCTCTCGACCGACCAGGTCGATCGGGCCATCGGCGCAGGCGCCCGGTACGTCGTCTCGCCCGGCTTCAACCCGGTCGTGGTCGAGCGCTGCCTCGAGCGTTCGATGCCCGTCATCCCCGGTGTCTGCACGCCCACCGAGATCGAGATGGCGCTGAACCGCGGGATCGGGACGGTCAAGTTCTTCCCCGCGGAGGCGGCCGGCGGCGTCGGGTATCTGCGCGCGATCCGCGCGCCGTACCCGAGCGTCCTCTTCGTGCCCACGGGCGGGATCGACGCGGCCAACCTCGTCGCCTACCTCACGCAGCCGGGGGTCATCGCGTGCGGTGGATCGTGGATGGCGCCGAAGGAGCTCATCGCCGC
>CAIYQJ010000452.1 GCA_903928275.1 uncultured Chloroflexota bacterium | reverse complement strand
CGGCCACCGCCACGGTGGCGGCGTCGCCGATGATGCCCTTCGGCATCCCGGCGCCCGTGCCCCGGAGGACGGAGTCGTCGAGGGCGAACGCCATCTCGGCAGCGAAGCTCTGCTCGAGGATCGCGCCCGAGGCAGCCCAGTCCTGCCCGATCTCGTCGGTCCGGTAGGCGATGCCCATGAGCTTCTGGAGGGTGAGCTCGAGCGGCGTGATCTTCGGCTTCTTCGCCGTCGCCGTCGTGGCCTCGGGCTCCCAGTAGACCTGGACGCCGCCCCACCGGGAGCCGGTCGCGCGGGTCGTCTCGTCGATCTGGAGGATCTTGACGCCGTTGGAGTTGGGCGAGAGCGGGATCGCGAACGCGAGCGGCCAGAGGACCGCCTCTGTCGCGATCCGCGCGATGAGCTCCGCGGAGAAGTCGCTCTGGACGGCGAAGCCGCCGTCGCCGCCGACGAGCTCCTGCATGCCCGACGCGGCCGCGTTGACTGCGGCGTAGTCCTGGACCGCCGAGAGCCGGGGGTCGGGGGCTCCGCCGGACTTCGCCGCGAACGACGCCTGGCGGATGCTCGCGAGCTGCTCGCCGAAGCTGCGGAAGGGACGCGGGGGAGCGTCCGCCGCGACCGGGGCGACGCCGGTGATGACGACAGGGGTGGTGGCTGCGTCGGTCGGCACGCCGGCGCGCTCGCGCTCGCGGCGGACGGACTCGGCGGCGATCTCCGTGTCGAGTCGCTCGAGCTCGGCCGCGATCGCCGTGCGCCGGTCGGCGGATGCGGCGAGGGATGCGAGGGTGGCGTCAGGGTCGGGCGCCGTCTCGGCGGCGGCAACGAGAGCCGCAGCCTCGGCCTTCAGGGCCGCGGCGCGATCTCGAAGGATTCCCAGGAGGGAGGCCATCGGTCAGTGTCTCCTGCGCTACTGGCGCCGGAAACACGAACGCGCGACCGGCACCGTCGTCTTGACGGATGACAGTCGCGCGCACCCTTGGGATGCCGCCTCTACTGGTCGCCCCCGGATAGCTGCAGCCTTGGGCTCGCTTCGGTCCGGGGACCACGCTCTTCAGTTACCAGTGACGCTACACCATCGGTCAACGAACCGCCGCGTGGGCCTTCGCGATCGCCAGTGCCGCCGCCGCCTCGGTCGTGCGGTCAGGCTCGCGGTGGTCATCCGCGGCGTACAGCGCAGCGATCTCGTCCGCTTCGACATCGTCCACCGCTGTCGCGGTGGGGCCCTCGAATCCCGTGAGCGCCGCTGTCGCCCGGCTCGTGACGCGCCCCGACGCCATGCGGCGGATCGTGTCATCGAACGTGGCGACCCGGTCGACGAGCCCGGCCTCCATCGCTCGGCGCGCGGCGAGGACGCGGCCCTCGCCATATCCGCCACGGACGGCAGCGGCCGAGACGCCCCGGCCCTTCGCGACGGAGCCGACGAATGCGCCGTAGTAGTCGTCCACGAGCTGCTGAAGCGCCCCGCGCGCCTCATCGGTCAGCGGCTCGTGCGCGTTTCCCTCGGTCTTGTACTTCCCTGCGCTGATGAACGTCGGCTTCACGCCGTCGAGCCGGTCGGCCTCGCTCTGGTCCACGTGTGTCGCGTAGACGCCGATGCTGCCGACCATCGCCGAGGGCGCCGCGACGACCTCGTCGGCCGCACACCCGAGCCAGTACGCCGCCGACGCCATGAGCGTGTTCGCCAGGGCGACGATCGGCTTCTGCCCGCGGGCGGCGCGGATCTCCGCGGCGAGCTCCTCGATCCCGCCGACCTCGCCGCCGGGGGAGTCGAACTCGAGGAGGATCGAGGTGATGTTGGGGTCGGCGAGCGCCACGCGGAACGCCTGCGTGACCTGTGCGACCGACGTTCCGCCGCTCATGTCGGACATCATCGACGACCGCTGCGCGAGGATGCCGTAGATCGGGATGACGCCGACCGCTCCCTCGCGCTGGCGACCGCCACGAGGGCCGGCGGAGGCCGCGGCGATCGCGAGGTTCTCGCGGATCTCCTCGGCTGTCAGCCGCTCGCCACGCATGCGCATCGCGACGAGGGCGGCGATCGTGTCAAGGGTCTCGGGCAGGACGGCCAACGGCCGGCTGAAGACCGCTCGGGCGACGTGGTCGTACCGCATGGCGGTCCCCTTCATGCTGCGTTCGCCATGGCGAGGTCGGTGAGGTGGGCGGCCCTCTCGACGGGCCATTCGTCGGTGGCGACCAGCCCGGAGGAGGCAAGCGCGGCGCGCTGTGCGGCCGCGTACTGGCGAGCGACGTGCTCGGGCACGTGGAGGTAGCCCGCGACGTGCCCCGCATGCTCGGCGTAGAACGCGTCGAGCTCGGTGGACATGGCCGCCGCGTCGCCGCGGCTGTGTTCGGTGATCTTGCCGATCGCCACGAGCTCGCGGCGGATGACGCGCTGGGCCGCGTCCGACGCGAGCAGCCGGAGCTGTGCGCGAGCGGAGGCGGTATCGGGCGCACCGATGGCCGGCGGCTGCCCAGACGGGTCGGACGTCATGTTCATCGGGGTGAGAGGGTCATCGAGCCCGTCGACCGGGTTGAGGTTCTCCTTCCCGCGGACCTCGT
>CAIYQJ010000451.1 GCA_903928275.1 uncultured Chloroflexota bacterium | reverse complement strand
CATGCCGGTGCGCTGAACTCGATCGCGGGGTATCTCGTCGTCTTGCCTCGGCGCATCGTGGTCGAGCGGCCGGATCGCCACCGGGGGCCCGTCCTGCGGTCGACGCCGACCGTCGGGGTCGACACGGGGTCGGCAGAGCGCGCGGCTCACTGGACCCTGGCGTCGCACGCCCCGGATCCGTAGGCCGATAGGGGTGTCGGGTTGTATCCGGCGGGATGTTGCTGCGCTCGTCGCGCGGGCGCACGCTGGGCCAAACGACCTTGCGGCCTCGCGTCCAAGGGGGGGTCCGGGCTCGACTCACGCGCCCGCACCTGGGCCGGCCGGGTGCTTCCGTAGACGAAGCGAGTGACGTAGATGCCCGAGATCCAGACCCGCTCCACCCTCCGGTTGCGCGTGCTCGCGGCCGTGGGGTCGCTCCTCATCGTCGGGTCCCTCGGAGCGCCCATTCCGGTGGCCGTCGCCGGCGGCGGCACCACCCGCTACGTCGGAAGCTGCGGCAGCCCGAACTACGGCACCATCGCACTTGCCGTGGCCGCGGCCGCCAGCGGCGACACGATCCACATCTGCGGCGGCGCGGCCATGAGCCCCGTCACGTACTCCCTCTCCGCCACCGTCACCGTCACCCAGGGCTCGCTCATGTTCGAAGGTGACGGCGCATCCGCGACGATCGTCGACGGCGGCTCGGCGCTCCAGCTCTTCGCGTCGGGCGTCGGCAACACGGCGCTCACCTTCAACCGCCTCACCCTGCGGAATGGTTCCAGTGAGAACGGCGGTGCGATCAGTGCGCGTGGCTCCGTCGCCGTGACGGACAGCACGTTCACCCACAACTCCGCGACCACGGGCTCCGGCGGGGCGATCTGGGCCTCGGGTCCTGTCACCGCCACGAGCGCGGTGTTCAACGGCAACACGGCGCCCTCCGGGTCCGGTGGTGCGATCTCCGCCGTCTCGAACGTCACCGTCGACGCAACGGGCGGCACGGGCAGCACGTTCACCGGGAACGCCGCCGGCGCCGATGGCGGCGCGATCTCCGCCGCCGGCTCCGTCACCGCCACGCGCGCCACGTTCAGCGCGAACAGCGCGACCGCGTCTGGCGGCGCGATCCGGGCCGCCACGGCCGCCGTGACCGCCAGCACGTTCGCCGGCAACAGGGCAGCCCTCGGCGGCGCGATCCGGGCCGCCACGGCCACCGTGACCGCCAGCACGTTCGACGCGAACAGCGCGACCGTCGATGGCGGCGCCATCCACGGCTCCAGCGGCGTGTCCGTCACGAACAGCACGTTCGACGCGAACAGCGCGACCGCGTCCGGCGGCGCGATCAAGGGGAGCTCCACTCTCACGAACAGCACGTTCGTGGACAACGCCACAGGCACAGGCACAGGCACAGGCACGGGCACACGCGCCGCCTCCGCCGCCGGCGCCGGCGGCGCCGTCGACGGAGAGACCGTCTCCGCCACGAACACGATCTTCGCCCAGCTGACGGCCAGCTCCGCGAACTGCTCCGCTACCATCGCCGATGGCGGGGGGAACTTCAGCACGGACGACAGCTGCCACTTCACGGCCCTCACGTCCCACAACTGGGTCGTCGTCGCCACCCTCCATCTCGGCCTGCTCGCCGCCAACGGCGGCCCTACCAGGACGATCGCCCTCCTCGCCGGCAGCCCCGCGATCGGGGCGGGCGTGAGTTCCGTCTGCCAGGCCGCCCCCGTGAACGGCGTCGACCAGCGCGGGGTCGCGCGACCCAGCGCGGAGCGCTCCTGCTCCTCCGGCGCGTACGAGTACGTCGCCGCCCCGACCGTCACGTTCATCAGCCCCAGCACGGGCCCGATCGCCGGCGGCACGGAGGTCACGATCCGGGGGACGGGGTTCGTGGATGGCGCAACCGTGTCGTTCGGCGGGAAGTCGTCGAGCCTCACGGTCGTCGACGCCTCCACGGGCACGGCGACAACGCCCAGCCACGCGTCCGGGGCCGTGGACGTCGCCGTCACCAACCCGGACACGCTACCCGGTACCCTCGCCCGCGGCTTCACGTACTTCGGCACGGCCGTCGGCATCGTCCTCTCGGGCTCCACCGCCGACCTCGCCTCGGGCGCCCCCCGGATCCTCACCGCGACGATCGTGGACGCCGCTGGCAACACCGTCACGGCCGACGCCGACGACGCCGAAGACGCCGACTCGACCGCCGTCGTGACGTTCGCGGTGTCCGACCAGACGACCGGCACCGGCACGGTGATGGGCCTCGATGACGCGACCGCGACCGCCGGAGTCGCGGTCCTCGAGGTCAGCGGTGCCCACGCGGGCCTCATCGGCCTGCAGGCCTCCGCCACGCTCCACGACGACGACATCACGTCGAACGTGCTCACCTTCGTCGTCACCCCCGGGATGGCGGACAAGCTCGCCTTCACACAGGCGCCCAGCGGCGGCGCCCATGGCGTGGCCTGGACCACCCAGCCGTGGGTCGCCGTCAAGGATGCGGCCGGCAACACCGTCGTCGATTCGACGGCCTCCATCACCCTCGCGATCACGACCCCCGGTGGCGCGATCCTCACGTGCGCTCAGGCCTCCAACACGAGGAACGCCGTCGCCGGCGTCGCGAAGTTCACCGGCTGCGCCATCGACAAGGTCGGCACGGCGTACACGCTGACCGCCACGGCCACCGGGTTCACCCCTCCCCTGAGCACCCCGGCCGTGACCTCACCGGCGTTCAACATCACCGCCGGGGCGGCGGATGCCACGGAGTCCACCCTCACGCCGACGACCGCGAGCATCGTGGCGAACGGCGTGACCACCCAGGTCCTGACCGTCCAGGCGAAGGACGCCGGGCGAAATGAACTCTGGACCGGCGGCGCGGTCGTCACGATCACGAAGCTCTCTGACGCCGGCACCATCAGCGAGTCGGTGACCGACAACCATGACGGCACGTACACGGCCTTGGTCACCTCGCCGACGGCCGCCGGCAGCGGCGTCTTCGTCGCTACCCTCGACCACAACCCCGTCAAGAGCGGCGGACTCGACCAGACACAGGCCACGATCACCTACACGGCGAGCTCCGCCAACGCGATCAACGCCTTCGGCTTCACGAGCCCGGCCGCCACCGGCGTCGTCAACGAGGGCACACACACGATCGCGGTGACGGTGCCGCTCGGCACCAACGTCACCGCTCTCGTGCCGACGATCGCCGTCAGCCCGGGAGCCTCCGTCAGTCCGCTGAGCGGTGCGGCCACGAACTTCACGAACCCGGTCACCTATACGGTCACCGCTGGCGCCGCGACCCAGCCCTACGTCGTCACCGTGACGCGCGCGCCCGCCGGCCCCACCATCTCCAACTTCGACCCGGCCGAGGGCGACGTGGGGACCGAAGTGGCCATCACCGGCAAGGGCTTCACCGACGCGACCAGGGTCGAGTTCGTCCACGACTGGGCAACGACCTTCACCGTGGACTCCGACACGGAGATCACAGCAACCGTCCCGCGCGGCGCGCGCACCGGTCGGATCGCCGTGACGACACCAGGCGGGACAGCCGTCAGCACGAAGGACTTCACCGTCACGATGCCCTCGCCCGACGAGCCCACGGTCGAGTCGCTCTTCCCCGCCTCGGGTCCCACCCCCGGCGGTACCCTCGTCAGGTTCACCGGCACGGACCTCATCGGCGCCACCGCCGTCCACTTCGGGCCGACGGCCGCGGTGAGCTTCACGATCATCGACGCGACCACCGGCACCGCGGTCTCGCCAGGCGGCTTCGTCGCCGTCCACGTCACCGTCACGACCCCGGCCGGCACCTCGGACACGTCGGAGGGTGACCTGTTCACCTACTTCGTGCTCCCGCTTTGGGCGCCGATCCCGCCCCGGCCCCCGGTGAAGCCCGTGCCGCCGCCGTTCATCCCGCCGGGCGAGGCTCCCTTCACCCCGGGTGCCACGCCCACGCCCACGCCCACGTCGACCACGGCGCCGACCTCCAGGCTCACCCTGCTCCCAGCGACGACCACCGTCACCTGGGGTGACCCGGTGACCCTCACCGCCACCCTGGACCCCGGGGGTGTGGGCCGCCCCATCGTCTTCGAGCGCTCCACCGATGGCCTCGTCACCTGGGCGCCGATCGGGACCGCGACGACCGAGGCCGACGGGACCGCGGGCCTCACGTTCAGCCCGCAGAAGAACGCTCGGTATCGGGCGAGGTTCGCCGGAGCCGTGGACCTCGCCGCCGCCACGAGCGCCGTCGTCTCGGTCCTCGTCCGCCAGACCGTGGGGCTCCGCCCGATCGCCGCCATGAACGCCCGCCCCTGACGCACGCCGGCTCGACCGCCACGTTCGGGTGCTGGTCGGACCGGAGGCTGGCCGCGGGGCGGGCCTTCAGTCGAGCAGTGCGCGCACGCGCGCCGCGAGCTCCCCCCTGACGAACGGCTTGGCGAGGTACGGGGTCCCCATCTCCAGCAGGCCGTCCCGGAGGATCGTCGCTGGCGCGTAGCCGGAGATGAAGAGCACCCGCAGTCCGGGATCCAGGGCTGTCAGCCGCTTGGCGAGATCCGCGCCGTTCATGCCAGGCATCACGACGTCGGAGACGAGCAGGTCGAACGGCGCCGACGCCGACGAACGACCGCGGTGGATCGAGAACGACGAGCCGGTCCCGACCTCGCTCTCGGCGGTGACGAAGCCGCCCATCTGCGCGACGGCGCCCTCGACGCTCGAGATCATCGTGCCGCCGGACGAGCACGCCCACTACGCGCAAGCCCTGCGCCGGCGAACCCAGGGGATCCGCGGCCCGGCGGCCGGCCGCTGGGTCCCTATCCCACGACGACGAAGACGCGGGGCGCGCTCCTCCCGACGCTCGTCGTGACCACGACGCTCCGGTTGCCCGCAGACGATGCCGGGACCCGGCACCTGATCTGCGTCGCGCTCCACGCTAGGTACGTGGTGCACGGTCTTCCGCCGAACGTCACGGACCCAGCCCCGCGTGTCGCGCCGAACCCGCTCCCGGTGATCGTCACGACCGTGCCGGGCTTGCCCGAGGCCGGACCGATGCCCGAGATGCCCGGCAGCAGTGAGAGCGGTGCGGCGCTCGTCGCGCTCCCGGCGGGTGTCGTGATGACGATGCGTCCCGTCAGCGCCGTGGCGGGCACGGTCACCGTCACCTTCGTCGCGCTGACCACCCGGAAGGATGGCGCCGCGATCCCGCCGATGGTGATCGCGCTCGTGGGGCCGAGCCCGGTGCCGACGACCGTCACGCTCGCGCCCGCTCGGACGGTCGACGGAGCGAAGCCGGAGATCGTCGGCGCGACGTATCCACCCGTGGACGTCCCGAGGATCGAGCCGAGATCGCCGCCGGCCCAGCCGTGCTGGCCATCGACGAATGCGACGGCCCACAGGTCGCGGGTCGTCCCCGACTCCTGGGCTCGCCAGGTGGCCCCGCCGTCGGTCGTCGCCTCGATCACCCCACCGAGGCCCACGAGCCAGGCATGCTGCGGGAGCGTGGCGGCGAGCGCGTAGATGTCGCCCGTGAGGCCGGCCTCCTGCTTCGTCCAGGTCGCCCCGCCATCGGTCGTCGCGAGGATGGTGCCGGCCGCACCGGCGACCCAGCCGTGGGTCGCGTCGGCGAACGCGGCGGCGAAGAGATCGACGCCGGTTCCCGAGGTCTGCGGCTTCCAGTGCGCTCCACCGTCGGTCGTCGCGAAGATGGATCCGCCGTCACCGGCAACCCAGCCGATCGCCGGGCTGACGAAACGCACGGCCGAGAGGGAGTGTGTCGTCCCCGCACTCTGGCGCGTCCAGTTCAGACCGCCATCGACGGTCGCGATGATCGTGCCGCCATCGCCGACGGCCCAGCCGTGGACGGCATCGACGAACGAGACGGCCCCGAGGCTCGCGTCGACGCCGGGTGTCTGCGGAGACCAGGACGTCCCGTTCGTCGTGGCGGAGATGCGGCCCCACCCGACGGCCCACGCGTGCTGCGCATCAATCGCCGTGACCGCGCGGAACGTCCCGCCGCCCGCAGGGGACTGCTGGCCCCACGTGACCCCGCCGTCGGAGGTGCCGAGGATGGCCCCGCCGTTGTCCACGGCCCATGCGATGCGTGCGTCGGCCGCGGCGATCCCGTAGACGTCCGACGGCCGCCCCGTGCTCTGGGTGTCCCACGAGCTTCCCCCGTCGCTCGTCGCGATGATGGTGCCGCCGGACCCCACGACCCAGGCGTGCTGGGCGTCCCGGCTGGCGACGGCGCAGAGGTACGCGCCGAGACGGAGGCCGCTGGCGACCCAGCGGTTCCCGCCGTCGGTCGTCGAGAGAACGGTGCTCGCGTCTCCGACGGCCCAGCCGTGGGCGGCGTCCGCGAACCCGACGCCCCACAGGCTCAGCGTGGTCGAGGAGGCCTGTGACGTCCACGTGTGGCCGTCCGTGGTGGCGACGATGACCCCTCCGCCACCGACGGCCCAGCCGTGGGTCGCGTCCGCGAAGGCGATCCCCCACAGGGACGTGTTCGTCGCCGATCCCTGCGCGCTCCAATGCGCGCCGCCGTCTGTCGTGACGAGGATCGTGCCGCCGTCTCCGGCGGCCCACCCATGAGAGACGTCGGCGAAGGCGACGGCGTGCAGCGGGCGCGTCACGCCCGAGGCCTGTGCCTTCCAGTGGGCGCCGCCGTCGGTCGTGGCGAGGATCACGCCGTCGGCCCCGACGATCCAGCCGTGGGCCGCGTCGACGAAGGCCACGCCGAAGAGCCCGCTGTGCGTCCCGGACGCCTGGGCCTTCCAGTCCGTTCCGCCGTTCGCCGTGGCGAGGATCGATCCGCCGTTCCCGGACGCCCAGCCGTGCGAGGTGTCGGCGAACGCGACGCCGTTGAGGTCCGCGTCGGTCCCGGATTCCTGCACGGACCAGCGACTCCCGCCGTCGGCCGTCGTTCGGATCGTCCCGCCCTGTCCGACGGCCCAACCGTGGGCCATGTCGGGGAAGGAGACCATGTTGAGCGTGCCATGCAGCGGCGAGAAGTGCTGGCGCGCCCACCCCGAACCCGGCGCTGCGACGACGGTCGCCGGAGACCGTGCCCCGATGGCCCCGTCGCGGGCGGCCGCTGCGGTCGGGTGGGGGAGAGCCAGCGCGGGCAGGATCAGTGCGACGGCGATCGCCGCCGGGATGCACCGACCGAACCGGGGACGCGTCGGCGGCATGTGGATGGAGGAACGTCCGGAGAAGATCGATCCGTGCGCGCCCAAGCCGGGTCTCCTTTCGCGAGTGTCTCCGTCGAGCATGGAATCGGCCACCGATCCGCCGGGTCGGCTGTCGGCCATCTGCGAACTCGGTCGTGGCTCCGAACGCGACACTCGTTCCCACATCGGCCAGGTGCCCTCGCGCCTCGAGACCGTCGTCGCACCACGATGATGAGCGTCGCGGCGTGCCGGCGTCGGGCCCCGGGCCCCGTGTCACCCCTCCGTCTCCGACCGCTGGTACGCTGCGCCGCATGACCGACGTCACGATCGTGACTCCGACGGTCCGCCTGCCGGCCTACGTCGCGCGGCCGTCGGGCGACGGGCCGTGGCCCGGCGTCGTCGTCATCCACGACGCCGGCGGGATGAGCCGTGACGTCCGGCGCCAGGCCGACTGGCTCGCGGCCGCGGGCTACCTGGCTGCGGCGCCGGACCTCTTCTCCCGCGGCGGCCTGTACCGGTGCCTGTTCGCGACGATGGGCGACCTGCGGGCAGGCAAGGGCCGGTCGTTCGATGACGTGGAAGCCACACGGGCATGGAGAT
>CAIYQJ010000450.1 GCA_903928275.1 uncultured Chloroflexota bacterium | reverse complement strand
GGTCCTGGTCCGGAGAGCGGGGATCGCGAGCCACCGGTTGAAGGCGTTGAACGCCGCGTGGAGCGATCCGCTGTCCGGCGACTCGCCGCCGAGGCCGGCGACCGATTCGTCGTTCGACGCGCCCGTGGACTGCGCCGCGGTCGGCGCGAGGTCGACCTGGATGGTCATGCGTGGTCTCCGCCGAAGGCATGGCGGGCCGCCGCGGCGAGGCCGCGCTGGCTCTCGTCCGGACTGAAGCACCCGGCCGGGCGGCCTCGATAGGGCCGTCCCGCCCGTTCCGGTGGTACACGCGCATGCGGCGGCCGCCGCAGGGAGCCCGAGGACCCTGCTCTGGTACCCTTCCCTCCCCGCGCATCCGCTGGAGCCAGCCCCCATGCAAGATCCTCGTCCCCGCACCCTCGTCGAGAAGATCTGGGACGACCACGTCGTCGCCGAAGACCCCGGTGAGCCCGCGATCCTCGCGGTCGACCTCCACCTCGTCCACGAGGTCACGAGCCCGCAGGCCTTCACGGGCCTCCGCCAGCGCGGGATCGGTGTCCGGCACCCGGAGCGGACCGTGGCGACCGCCGACCACTCCACGCCCACGACACCGCGCGGTCTGCCGATCGTCGACCGGATGGCGGCCGCCCAGGTCGAGCAGCTCGCGACGAACTGCGCCGATTTCGGCATCCCGCTCCATGCGCTCGGAAGCGATACGCAGGGGATCGTCCACGTCATCGGGCCGGAACTCGGCCTCACGCAGCCCGGCATGACGATCGTGTGCGGCGACAGCCACACGGCCACCCACGGTGCGTTCGGCGCGCTCGCGTTCGGGATCGGGACGAGCGAGGTCGAGATGGTCCTCGCGACCCAGACGCTCCTGCAGCGAGAGCCGCGCACGTACGAGGTCCGCGTCGACGGCAGGCTGGCACCCGGCGTGTCGGCGAAGGACGTCATCCTCGCGCTCATCGCCCGGATCGGGATCGGCGGCGGGACCGGCCACGTGCTCGAGTACCGCGGCGAAGCCATCCGCGCGCTGTCCATGGAGCAGCGGATGACGATCTGCAACATGAGCATCGAGGGCGGAGCGCGGGCCGGCCTCATCGCGCCCGACGACACGACGTTCGCGTACGTCCACGGTCGCCGCCACGCCCCGCAGGGGGCGGCGTGGGATGCGGCGGTCGCTCGCTGGCGCATGCTCCCCACGGACGACGGCGCCGCCTTCGACAGGTCGATCGTCATCGACGCCGACGCGCTCGCGCCCATGGTCACGTACGGCACGAACCCCGGCATGGGGATCCCCGTGGACGGCCGCGTGCCGCGCCCCGAGGACGAGGCGGACGCGGGAGCGCGCCGGGCTCTCGAGCGGGGCCTCGTCTACATGGGCCTCACCCCGGGCGACCCGATCGCGGGCCACGCGGTGAACACGGTCTTCGTGGGCTCGTGCACGAACGGCCGGATCAGCGACCTCCGCCTGGCCGCCTCCGTGCTCCAGGGCCGGCGGATCGCCGACGGCGTCCGGATGCTCGTCGTGCCGGGCTCGCAGCAGGTGAAGGCCCAGGCCGAGGCCGAAGGGCTCCACGAGGTGTTCCGCGCCGCGGGCGCCGACTGGCGCGAGGCGGGCTGCTCGATGTGCATCGCCATGAACGGCGACATGCTCGCCCCGGGCGAATACGCCATCAGCACGAGCAACCGCAACTTCGAAGGTCGGCAGGGACCTGGCGGGCGCACGTTCCTTGCCTCGCCGCTCACCGCCGCGGCGACCGCGGTGACCGGCGTCATCACCGACCCCCGGACGCTGCCGGGGATCGCGGAGCCGGCCACGGTCGGCGGGAGGGGCTGATCGATGTCGGAGCCGTTCCGCCAGTTCACCTCGAAGGTCGTCCCGCTGCCGGCGGAGAACGTCGACACCGACCAGGTCGTGCCGGCGCGCTACCTGAAGGTGACCGACAAGGCAGGCCTCGCCGATGCGCTCTTCCGCGACTGGCGCTTCGCCGAGGACGGCTCGCTGAAGGAGCCCCGCTTCGTCCTCGACCGACCCGGGATGGCCGGCCGCCGGATCCTTCTCGCGGGCGACAACTTCGGGGCCGGATCCTCGCGGGAGCACGCGCCGTGGGCGCTCACCGCGTGGGGCATCCAGGCGATCCTGTCCACGTCGTTCGCGGACATCTTCCGGAGCAACGCCCTGAAGAACGGCCTCCTGCCGATCGCCATGGAGGCCGAGCGGCACCGGGAGCTGTTCGCCCAGGTGGCGGCCGACCCGGACCTCGAGGTGACGGTGGACCTCGACGCGCAGCTCCTCCACCTGCCCGGTGACGAGGACCTGCCGTTCGACCTGGACCCGTTCGCGAAGTCGATGATCCTCGCGGGCACGGACGAGATCGGCTACGTGCTCGCCCGGCTGCCGGCCATCGAGGCCTGGGAGGCGGCACACCCGGCCGTCGTGGACACGCTCGTCGGTTCGCCGCTCGAGGCCTGACGACCTCGCTCGAGGCCTGGCGACCGCGCCGGCCACGGCTGGCCCAGCGTCGAAGGGAACATCGGCCCTCCCCCACCGACCCGTCCGGCTGGCACACTCGAGCCGGATCGCGTCCCGGGAGGTATCGAATGATCGGCAAGGTCGTCGCTCTCATCCTCGGCGTGGTCGTGATCGGCGTCGTGGTCGTGGGGTTCATGGCGATCGTCCCGTCACCCGCCACGTGCACGCCGGACGCCGCGGTGGCGGGGACGTCGGACGCGCGCAGCCGCTGGGACGCGTGGGCCGCGAAGGCGCCCCCGGCGAGCGTCACGTTCACGGAGGCGGACGCGACGGCCGTCCTTCGCGAGCAGATCCAGGGCCAGGGGCTCGCGATCAAGGATCCGGTCGTCCACTTCTGCGGCGACGGGACCGCGCAGCTCTCGTTCACGTACCAGCTCGGCCCGGTCCCGATCAAGGGCGTCGCGGTCGGCTCCGTCGCGGCGACGTCGCCCCTCGGTGTCACCGTCTCGTCGATCCGGATCGGCGGGCTTCCCACGGCCGTGACCGACCCGGTCGTGAGTGCGGTGAAGGACGTGGCCGCGCAGGCCGCCTCGCTCGGGCTCGCCGGCCCGGTCAAGGTCGTGAAGGTCAGCCAGGGCACGGCCACGATCAGCCAGTAGCCGGCCTCGCGCCCCGAGCGGGCCCGGATGGATCGCTCTCGAGTGCGAATCACGGCTTGCGGTCGGCCTGTTCGCTGCGAATCGCTGCGCACTTCGGGGCGCTGGATGCTGATCGGCCAACACGACCGGTGCCCGCTGTCGCACAATCCCCGCCAACGCCGCGCCGCCAGGCCGGCAGTTGGGAGGACCGGCGGTGGCTGTGGCGGTGGGGTCGCCCGCTGCACCCGCGGAGGCGGGCGGAGCAGGTGAGAAGGGACTGAAGGGAGAGGCCCTCGGGTTCGTCTCGGGGGTGGTCATCGGGGTCGCGTCGACCGCGCCGGGCTACAGCCTCGCGTCGTCGCTCGCTCTCGTGGCGGTCGCAGTGGGGCTGCAGTCGCCCGCGATCATGCTGATGGCGTTCGTGCCGATGCTCTTCATCGCGGCGGCGTACTACTACCTCAACCGCGCGGATCCGGACTGCGGCACCACGTTCTCGTGGGTGACGCGGGCGATGGGCCCGTGGGTGGGCTGGATGGGCGGCTGGGGAATCATCCTCGCCGACATCATCGTCATGGCGAACCTGTCGCAGATCGCCGGCCTGTACACGCTCCAGCTGTTCGGGATCATGAATCCCGATCCGCTCGTCGTGCTCGCGATCGGCGTGGCCTGGATCGTGATCATGACGCTGATCACGTGGATCGGGATCGAGCTGTCCGCGCGGACGCAGGTGGCGCTCCTCGGGATGGAGCTCATCGCGCTCGTCATCTTCTCGGTGGTCGCGCTCCTGCGGGTCTACGGCTTCCTGGGGCCCGTGCCGGTCGGCGCGGTCCAGCCGAGCATCGACTGGTTCAACCCGTTCCTGATCCCGAGCGGCAGCGCGCTCGCCGCCGGGATGCTCGTCGCGATCTTCATCTACTGGGGCTGGGACAGCACCGTCACGGTGAACGAGGAGAGCAGGGATGCCACGGAGGGACCCGGGAAGGCGGCCCTCGTCGCGACGCTGATCCTCGTCGCCATCTACCTCGTGGTCTCGGTCGCCGCCCAGGCGTTCGCCGGGACCGCGTTCCTCACCGCGCCCGAGAACCAGGGCGACGTGCTCGGCGCCCTGGCCACCGCGGTCCTCGGCACCCCGCTCGACAAGCTCCTCATCATCGCGGTCCTGACGTCGGCCGCAGCCTCCACCCAGACGACGATCCTGCCCACCGCGCGCACCGTGCTGTCGATGTCCGCGAAGAAGGCGCTGCCGGCCTACTGGGCCCGGATCAACCCGCGCTTCCTCACGCCGGGACCGGCCACGATCTGGATGGGCGTCCTCTCGATCGTGTGGTACGTGGGCCTGACGATGGTCTCCCAGAACATCCTCTACGACGCGATCGCTGCCCTCGGCCTCATGATCGCGTTCTACTACGGCCTCACCGGGTACGCCTGCGTCGTCTACTACCGGCGCGAGCTCTTCAAGGGTGCGAAGAACCTCTTCTTCATCGGCGTGTGCCCGCTCATCGGCGCCCTCATCCTCACGTGGGCGCTCGTGCAGTCGATCATCAACCTCGCCGACCCGGCCAACTCCGCTTCGGGCGACTCGTGGTTCGGCTTCGGCCCGCCTCTGGTCATCGCCGGGGTCATGATGGCGATCGGGGTCGTGCTCATGTTCGCGCAGCGGATCCGGGAGCCCGAGTTCTTCCGGCGCAAGCTCGAGGTCGTGGACCCGCACGTGGCGATCCACGGCGCGATCCCCGCACCCGTCGTCGTGGAGGTCGACTGACATGGCCGGTGAGATCGTCCTCGGTTTCGACGGGTCGATCGGATCCCGTGCTGCCCTCGAGGAGGCGGCCGCCCTCGCGAAGGCGCTCGGCGTCGGCGTGATCGTCGCGTTCGGCTATGCGACGTCCGCGATCGGCGGCGAGAACCGCGACGAGGAGCTCTCCATCCGGGGCATGGGCCAGAAGATCGCGTCGGAGGCGGAGGACTACATCCGCTCCACGGGGGTCGAAGTGCGCGTCGAGCTCGTGCACGACCGACCCGCCGCCGGGATCCTCGACGTGGTGCGGGAGCACGACGCGCGGCTCATCGTGGTGGGCTCGCGGGGCGAGAGCCCGCTGGCCGGAGCGATCCTCGGCTCGGTGCCGTACAGGCTGGTCCACCAGTCGCACGTGCCCGTGCTCGTGGTACCTCCGCGCGACTGACCACTCCCGGCGCTCGCGCCGATGCCCGCCAATGTCGCCGACGGGCGCGACGACCACGCGCGGCCCGGTCTCGCGGTGGGAGCCGGACGGCTCTTGTCGCGGTGGGATAGGGCCCACACGCTCGCCTCGAGCGACCGCCCGCCGCGTCCGCGCCGGTCCACCAGAGGAGGAACTTCATGCGCGCCTCTCGTTCATCGGCGCTCGCCCTCGCGGCGACGCTGGCACTCGTCGCGCCGGGCGCTGCGGCCGCCGCCGGACCCGCGGCCGCGGCCGCCCCGGTGAACGTGTCGCTCTACTGGCCGAGCGGCGCGGCCACGGACCAGGCGGTGATCGTGCCCGTCGGCGGCACCGTCCAGGTGATGATGCAGGTCGGGTCGGACGGCGGCTACGCGGCGACCGTGACCGCTGCCGCGGATCCGACGATCTTCACGACCGCCGGTCCGGCCTGGTTCCACACGAAGCTGGGGCCGGGCGCGGGCGGTGGCTACACCTACGAGCTGTGGACCCTCACCGCGGTCGCCGCCGACTCCACGACATTCGCCACGCAGGAGGCGCGGTCGTGGGAGACCGGGCCCGGAACCCTGCACATGCTGCACCTCCAGGCCACGAGCGATGGTGTCGCCCCGCTCGACACGCCGGTCCAGTACGGGGACCGCTGCGCCGCCGGGTACACCACCGTCGGCGTCGGCATCGGCGACCACGTCGCGATCCGCCTCGACTCCAACGCCACGACCGGCTACCTGTGGAGCGAGCCGTCCGTGCCCAACACGAACGCGTTCCGGCCGGACGCCACCCAGGGGACGTACACCGCGCCCGGCCCCAACGCGCCGATCGGCGCCGGCGGCTTCCAGACGTTCGGGTACACCGGGCTGGCCGTGGGCTCCTCTCCGATCGACCTCGTGTACGCGCGGGCCGACGGCACGGTCGGCCAGCGCTGCGCACCGACCATCGCGGTGGGAGCCGCGGCAGCGCCGAGGCCGGCCGACGACACGATCGTCGCCGTCACGGCACCGGAGCCGAGCGCGACCCCAGTGGCGAGCGGGCCGCCGGAGGTGACCGCGACTCCGCTGCCGGTCACGTCGCCCGCGGCAGGCGTGACGCCGCCGCCGACCTCCGCC
>CAIYQJ010000449.1 GCA_903928275.1 uncultured Chloroflexota bacterium | reverse complement strand
TCGGACAGCCCCGCCCCGTGCGCGTCGGTTGCGCCCGGGCCCGTCTCGCCTCCGCTGCCCCCGGGCGTCGTGGACCAGGCCGGCGGGACCCTCGACCTCGGTCTCGTCACGATCGAGGTCCCGCAGGGCGCGGTGAGCATGCCGGTCCACTTCTCGACGGGCCCCGGCTTCGGGCCCGAGTACGCCGGCATCCCGCCGATCCTCTCCTTCGCCCTCATCGCGAAGCAGCTCGACTGGGGCGGGACGGTCGAGGCGTTCGGCATGCCGCTCCAGCTGACGATGCAGCTCGCCTCGCTCGACCTCACCGACATCGACGCGACCAGCCTCCAGTTCGCACGGCTCACACCGGGCCTGACGTGGGACCTCCTCCCGACGCGCCACGGGATCGATTCGATCGCCGCCGCGACGGACCGGACGGGGACGTTCGCGGTCGTCGGCAGGTCCACGGCCGCCCCGATCGCCCTCACGGTCACGTCGGACGCGCCGTCGGCAGGCCGCCATCGCGTGGACCCCGGCACCACGGTCACCGTCACCGTGCGCGCCATCCCGAGCGGACCCGTCGCCAAGGGCACCCTCGACGCAACGGTGCCGCAGGACTGGATGCTGTCCGACGGCGGCGGAGCGACCGTGGACCCGGCGACCGGCGAGCTGAGCTGGCAGCTCGTGTCGCTGGACCCGGGCCAGATCGTCTCGAAGGTGATCGTCGTGAAGGCGCCGGCGATCGCCGTCGACTCGTCCTCCTACCAGACGACAGGCGCGTTCGCGGCCCGCATCACGCGGCGCCGGGCGCCGATGACCGTCGCGGACGGGCTGGACATCCTCGTGGCGCCGCGGGTCGTCATCGCCCATCGCGTGCTGGGGAGCCTGGATGGCGCGACCGGCGGGGCCATGTATGGGAGCAGTGACGCGAACCTGTCCGGCGCCGAGCGCTTCCAGGTCCTGCGGGTCCGGTTCCGCGTCGAGAACCCCGATTCGCTCCCGGTCACGCTCCAGCCGCAGGTCCAGTACCAGGACTCCCCCGACGCGGTGGCCCCCCTGCCCGGCGTCGCCTTCATCCCCCTGCTCGCACTCGTCCCCGTGCCGGGCCTCGTGCCCTCCGCATCCGCCCCGTGGGTCACGCTGCCGGGCGCCGACGCGCCGCGCGGGACGGCGAAGTTCTACGTCGCGTCGGAGGCGCGGGACTACGCCGTGGGGACCGAGGCGATCGACGCGAGCCGGGCGATGACGCAGGCGGGCGCGCAAGCGGGAGGCGCCGGACTGCCCGCGGCGCCGAGCGGCTCGCCGGCCGCCGGCGGCACGTTCGTCGCCGGCATCCACTCGATGGGCCTGAACCCCGTCGCACCCGTGACGATCCCGGCCGACGGCTGGACCGAGGTCGAGTTCAGCGTCCGCCCCACGGTCTGGGCGGCCTGGTCAACGTCGTATGCGCTCCGCCTGACCGACGCCGGCGCCGCGTTCGCGCCGACGGCACAGCCGACGGTCACGCTGCGGGGCGACCCGACGACCGCACCGGGTGCCACGGGCCTCGGGGCCGCGTCGTCGGCCGGCGCCTTCGCGATGTCGGGCGCGCCGTACCCGCTCGCACCGCAGACGGTGGGCGCGGCAGGTGGGCCGGTGTACGGCCTCGTGGGGATGGCGAGCCTCGCGGCGCCGCGGCCGGGCTCCCCGCACGTGGAAACGGCCACGACATTGACGAGCGACGGGTGCGCGGCATGTCACCGGTCCCACACGGCGAACGGGCCGGATCTCACGAGCGGGCCGCTGCCCGCGACCGGCACGTCGCTCCAGGGTGCGCTCTGCTTCTCGTGCCACGGTACGGGCGCCCAGCCGACACCGCCGGTGGACGTCCAGGCGCAGTACGCGGGCTCTCCCGCCTCCCCGGCGCCCACGAACGACCCCACCAACGGCCTCTACTTCCAGCACACGGCCACGTACGGCGCCTCCCCCGCGCCGACACACACGAACGCGAACGTCGACGAATTCAGCGTCGCGGTGCTCGGCGGCACGACGAACCGGCACAGCGAGTGCGCCGACTGCCACAACCCGCACGCAGGCACAGCCAGCCCGTCGCCGGCCACCTCCACCGGCTCCGGCGCGTGGACCGTCTCGAGCGCCCTCGCCGGCGCCGCCGGCGTCGGCGTCACGAACGGCGCGGCCGGGACGGCGCCGAGCTACGGCTGGCTCAACAACCCTCCGTCGTCGGACGAGGGCGGCACGGCATACACGCCGGCGACCGGGACGCTCCAGTACGAATACCAGGTCTGCTTCAAGTGCCACTCCGGGTACACGGTGCTCCCGGCGCAGGATCCCACCCACCCGTCGCGGTGGGCCCTCGACGCGGCCGTGGAGTTCAACCCGGCCAACGTCTCCTACCACCCCGTGGAGTCGCCCGGCAAGAACCAGAGCGCCGCGATGAGCGCGAGCCTGACGGAGACGGACACGAGCTACGGGTACCGCCTCTGGTCGCCCGCGGTGGGCGAGACGATCCGGTGCGCGCAGTGCCACGCGAGCTCCAGCCTCCTCCCGACGCCCGGCTCCACGCCGTCGCTCGCGGCCGGAGATCGCCTCGACACGCATGCGAGCGTCAACCGCGGCATCCTGCTGGCGCCGTACCGCGACCGGCTGCTCCATGTCAGCGGCGAGGCCTACGCAGCATCGGACTTCCAGCTCTGCTACCTGTGCCATGCCACGCAGCCCTTCGGGGACGTGTGGGGCAACACCCGCGCCGACACGAACTTCTCCGACCATGGCGTGCACATGGCCGGCATGACCGTCAACCGGGGTGGCACCTGCACGGACACGAACATCGACCAGGGCACGCTCGCCACTCCTGCCCCCACGGGTTGCACGGACACCGCGACGGCCGGGTCGGGCAACGCGATCTGCTCCGAGTGCCATTTCCGGACCCACTCCACCGCGCTGAAGGTGGGAACCCAGGCGGTGGACGATCGGGGCCTCGTGAACTTCGCGCCGGACGTCCTCCCGTACAACGGCAAGCTGGCCTGGAGCCTGAACCAGGGCATCGGCGGATCCGGCACCCCGACGTGCACCCTCATCTGCCACGGGTACACGCACAACGACATGGCCTACCCGAAGCCGAGGCCGACGCCTCCGCAGTAGGACCGGCGGCTCAGTCAGCCATAGGACCGACGCCCCGCGGGTGGGGCCGACCGACGTGAGCGCGACCGCGCCGACGCCCGGCGGGGCCGGCCCGCGAGGGTCCGGGCGAGCGGACTGGACCGAGCCTACGAGCTCGGCTCGTAGCAGGCGCCGAAGACCAGGCCCGTCGCCGGGTAGGGATCGGCGAAGGTCCCGGCGTGCGACCCGAGCGCGACCTGGGGCAGCGT
>CAIYQJ010000448.1 GCA_903928275.1 uncultured Chloroflexota bacterium | reverse complement strand
GACCCGTCGAAGGTCGGCTTGTCGAAGCCGATCACCGTGTATTCGAGAGGTCCGAGTCTCATCTGTCCTCCATGTCGGAACGCCGACGCGTGGCTGGGCTCCGCGGGCTCACCGGGAGCGTCGTGGGTGCGGCTCCCGCATCGCGGTGGCGCACCTCTGCGACCGATGGGGCGAGGCAGCGCCCAGGCAGCGGAGCCCCGGCGCGGCAGGTGCAGCGTACACCGCCCGGGCACCGATGGCCCACGGGCCTACGGCGTTCCGGCCGCCCGGATCCGCGTGACCGGGACGTACGTGATGCGCAGCTCGACCGGGCCCCCCACGGCCTTCGCGAGGTCGGTCGCGAGCGGCGCCGCGTCCGAAGGCGGGTCCGCTCCCACGAGGTTGATCGTGACGACCTCGCCCGCCACCGTCCACGACGCCACCTGAAGGTCCCGTGTCCCGATCCAGTCGCGGACGACCGGGGCGCCGGCCCTCGTCCAGACGATCTCGTGGACGGTCTCGGCGCTGTTCCAGACGAGCGGGATCGAGATGATGACGAGCGCGACGACCGCCGCGATGAACCCGTTGCGCAGCCGGTGTCGCTCACGGAGCATCTCGCGGCTCGGCGCCGCGCCGAAGATGACGAAGACGACGCACGCGATGACGACGATCGCGGCGAAGTTCGTGAGGAAGAGGAGGAGCGCCCCGCCCGCGTCGGCGAAGCGGCCGAGCTGCAGGCAGATCCCCACGGTGGCGAGCGGGGGGACGAGCGACACCGCGATCGCCACCCCCGGCAGGGCGTCGGTGCCGGTGTGCCGCCCGGCCACGTACGCGCCGGCCGCACCCGAGGCGAGCGCGACGCCGAGGTCGAGGAGTCCCGGCGAGGTCCGCGCCTCCAGCGATGGCGTCAGCCGGAGCGGGTCGGGCAGGACGTACGAGACGATGAACCCGATCGCCACGACCATGAGGCCGCCGAGCGCCACCTGGAGGAACGTGATCGTCTGCCAGCGCGACCGCCCGGTGACGAGCGCGGCCGCGAACGCCATGATCGCGCCGCCGAGGGGCGCCACGACCATGGCGCCGATGATCGCCGCGACAGAGTCCGCGTACAGGCCGAACGAGGCGATGAACGCCGCGAGGGCCAGCAGGACGGTGAACGTCTGCAGGGATCGCCTGAACGCCGGCCCGTCCGGGAAGAGGTCGTCGAGCCCGGCCGGACCGAGCGACTGGCGGGCGTCGACGAGGGCGCTGCCCGGCGGCGCGGCCGCGCCCGCGGATCCGATCCCCGGCTCATGGACCATCCCTGTCACCCCCCCTCCTCGGCCTCCCCGCGGCTCCGGCGAACACCGAAAGCACGGTAGCGCGCCCGGTCGGCGTCGTGCCCGTCGGTGATGCGATCAGCCGGACCCGACCACGCGCGCCCCGGCGTTCTCCGGCACGGTCATCACGACGCGCCCGGGGAAGCCCTCCATCCCGGCGTGCCGGAGGAACGCGCGCTCGATGGCGGCGATGCCGTCCGCGGTGTCCGCGAAGGCGATGATGGCGCTGCCCGCGCCCGACATGCAGGCGCCGATCGCGCCGGCGTCGCGGGCCGCGCGGACGAGCCCGGGGAGCTGCGGGTACACCGATGCGCGGTAGGGCTCGTGGAGCAGGTCGACGGTGAGCGCGCGGAGGAGATCGTAGCGGCCGGTCGCGAACCCGGCGACGCCGAGCGCGACGGCGGCGAGGTTGTGGGCCGCGTCGACCCGCGGCACGACGTCGGGGAGCGCGGCGCGCATCGCGGACGTCGCGAGCTGCAGGTCCGGGATGAAGACGACCGCGCGCAGGTCGCGGGGGACGTCGAACCGGATCGCCTCGATCGCCGCCGGCTCTCCTGCTCGCCCCGGGACGGTCCCGGACACGGTGAAGCCGCCGAGGAGCGCGGGGGCCGCGTTGTCGGGGTGGCCCTCGATCCGGGTCGCGATGGCGAGCATCTCGCCGTGCGAGAGCGGTCCACCGATGAGGGCGTCGGCGGCCACGATTCCGGCGATCGTCGCCGAAGCGGACGACCCCAGGCCCCGCTGGAGCGGGATGCGGTTGTGCATCCGGATCCGCCAGCCGAGCAGGGCCGGACCAGCGTCGATCGCGAGCGCCAGGACGGCGTCGAGCGCACGCACGACGCGGTTGGATCGGTCGGCGGCGATCTCGTCGGCCCCTTCTCCCTCGATCATGAGCTCGATCCCGGCGTCCCGCCGGGCGACGGCCTCGATCTCGATGCGGTTCGTGATCCCGAGAGCCATGCCCACGCAGTCGTACCCGGCGCCGAGGTTGGCGGCCGTCGCGGGGACCTCCACCACGACGCGCCGCCCGTCGAGCTCCGCGAGCCTCCCGAGCCCGGTCACCACCCGAGCGCGGACATGACCGCGTCGGTCGTGGCGCCAGACTCGACGATGGGCGGCACGATGGTCCCCGCGGTGTCCGGGTCCTTCAGGCCGTGCCCGGTGAGGACGCAGACGACGGTGGCGCTCCTGTCGAGCCGGCCCTCGCGGACGAGCTTCCGGATCCCCGCCACGCTCGCCGCGGACGAGGGCTCGCAGAAGATCCCCTCGAGGCGGACGATGTCGCGGTAGGCCGCCAGGATCTCGTCGTCCGTCACCGCCTCGATGAGGCCGCCGGACTCGTCACGCGCCGCCACGGCGCGGTCCCACGATGCGGGGTTGCCGATCCGGATGGCGGTGGCGACCGTCTCGGGCTTCTCCACGGGATGCCCGAGGACGATCGGGGCGGCACCGGCCGCCTGGAAGCCCATCATGCGCGGCAGGGCGTCCGACAGGCCCGCATCGCGATAGGCGCGGAAGCCGGCCCAGTAGGCGGTGATGTTCCCGGCGTTCCCGACGGGGATCGCGAGGATGTCCGGGGCGCGGCCCAGGTCGTCGACGACCTCGAACGCGGCGGTCTTCTGGCCCTCGATCCGGTACGGGTTCACCGAGTTCACGAGCGTGACGGGGTGGGCGTCCTGCTCGGCGAGCTCGCGGACCACGCGCAGCGCGTCGTCGAAGTTGCCGTCAACGGCCACCACGCGGGCGCCCGCGACCAGGGCCTGGAGCAGCTTGCCGAGGGCGATCTTGCCGGCCGGCAGGAGGACGACGACCTCGAGCCCGGCCGCGGCCCCGTACGCGGCGGCGGACGCCGACGTGTTGCCGGTCGACGCGCAGACGATCGACGCGGCGCCCTCCTCGATCGCCTTGGCGACGGCGACGACCATGCCGCGGTCCTTGAACGACCCGGTGGGGTTCGTGCCCTCGAACTTGAGGTAGAGCTCGTCGATGCCGAGATGGGCGGCGAGGTTGCATGTCCGCACGAGCGGCGTGGCGCCCTCGCCGAGCGAGATGCGCGGCGTGCGGTCCGTCAGGGGCAGGAAGTCCGCGTAGCGGTCCATGAGGCGCGGCCTGGGCGCGCCGCGGCCGGTCACGCGAGACCCTCCAGCGGGTAGAGGGTGGCGTCGGCATCCGGCGGCACGATCGCATCGAGCTCGCGGCGGAAGGCGTGCGCGTCGATCGGCTCGCGCGACACGATCGCCGGACCGCCGGGGACCACTGCCAGCCAGCGGCGCGGGACGGCGAGCCAGGCTGCCTCCGCAGCATCGGGGTCCGATCGCACCGGGGCGGCCTCGGCGAGCCCGGCCCACGTGCTCCCGGAGCCGCGCGCGATCGCGACGAGGTCGCCCAGGACGGCGCTGCTCGTCGCGTCGCCGCCCGCGCCGGGGCCCGCGAACGCGACCGAGCCGACCGGCGTCCCGTCCACCTCGATGCGGTTGAGCACGCCGCGGGTGCGGCCGAGCGGCGAGTCGACCGGGACCGCGGTGGGGACCACCGAGGCGGCGATCGTGCCGTCGTGTCCGGGCCGGGCGGACGCGACGAGGCGCAGCACGAGGCCGTGCTCGGCGGCGCCGGCGACGTCGGCCGCGGTGACGCCCGTGATGCCGGCCCGGCCGGACCCGCGAAGCCGCGGGGCGGACCGGACCACGGCCTGCGGCGCCAGCCACCCCCCGAACGCGAGCCGCGCGAGGATGACGATCTTGCTGGCCGCGTCGCCACCCTCCACGTCCGCGGTGGGATCGGCCTCCGCGTAACCGGCGGCCTGGGCGGCGGTCAGCACGTCGCCGTAGGTGCGGCCCTCCTCGGTCATCGCGGTGAGGATGAAGTTCGTCGTCCCGTTCACGATCCCGCGGACCGCCGTCACGCGGTTCGCCGCGAGGTCACCGCCGAGCGGCCCCAGCACCGGGATGCCGCCGCCGACGGACGCCTCGAAGCGAAGCGGGGACCCGCTGCGCCGCGCGATCGCCTCCAGCTCCGGGCCGTGTGCGGCGAGGAGTGCCTTGTTCGCGGTGACGACCGGCTTGCCGTCCTCGAGCGCCGCGCGGACGAGCGTCCGGGCCGGCTCGAGGCCACCCATGAGCTCGACGACGATGTCCACGTCCCGCGACGCGACCAGGTGGGCGGGCGCATCGGTGATGAGGTCGTCGGGCACGCCGAGCGCGCGGGCGCGGTCCGGGTCGAGGGTGGCGACCCCGGCGAGCTCGAGGCGCGGCCCGCCGGCGACGGCGAGGCGCCCCGCGTGCTCGAGGAAGCCACGGACCACGGCCGAGCCCACGGTCCCGGCGCCGAGCAGCGCCACGCGAAGGACGGAGCGGGCCGCTGCGCCGGCGAGTACGGAAACAGGGTCGAGAGGGAGCGTCATGGTCCCGCATGGTAGCCGAGCCGGCGGGTCGGGGGCCGGGCGCGCCTGTCCCGCGGACCGGCCGGCCTGTCGGCGGGCCCGGGTAGCCCTCCGGGAGCGGACGTCCGCTCCGGCTAGACTCGTCGTGGACCCCGCGCGCCACGATGACGGGCGACCGCGCGGGAGGCGATGGCGCAGCCATGCGAGAGCGGCGTGACCGGGGGACGAGCGACAGGGAGCTGCGATGGCGGAGCGCACCTTCGGACGGACGGGCCGCTCGGTGAGCGAGCTCGGCATCGGCATGTGGGGCATGGGCGGCGGCATCGGTGGCTGGACCGGCGCCGACGACCGACAGTCGATGGCAGTGCTCCGGGCCGCCGTGGACGCCGGCGTCACGTTCTTCGATTCGGCGCTCGTCTACGGTGCGGGCCACAGCGATGAGCTCCTCGGGGCGCTCGCCCGGGCCGAACCGGGTCGCGACCTCTTCCTCGCCTCGAAGATCCCGCCGCAGAACCGCGAGTGGCCCGCTCGCCCCGGAGACAGGGTCAACGACGCCTTCCCGCCGCGCCACATCCGGTCGTCGGTGGAGGGCATCCTCCGCCAGATGAGGCGGAAGCCGATCGACCTGGTCCAGTTCCACGTCTGGCAGGACGACTGGGCGGCCGACCCCGGCTGGCAGCGGGCCGTCGAGGAGCTCCGGCGCGACGGGTCGGTCCGGTACGTGGGGATCAGCGTCAATCGCCGGGAGCCGGCGAACGTCCTGCGGACGCTCCGCACCGGTCTCATCGACGCGGTCCAGGTGGTCTACAACGTCTTCGACCAGGCCCCCGAGGACGAGCTGTTCCCGCTCTGCCGCGACCTGGGGATCGCGGTCATCGCCAGGGTCCCGCTCGACGAGGGCAGCCTGTCCGGCACGCTCACCCCCGACAGCCGCTGGCCCGACGGAGACTGGCGGAACACCTACTTCCACGCCGGGAACCTGAGGCAGACGATCCCCCGGGTGGAGGCGATCCGACCGCTCGTGCCGCCCGGCGAGACGATGGCCCAGCTCGCGCTGCGCTTCGTCCTCTCGAACCCGGACGTGACGACGGTGATCCCGGGGACCCGGAGCCTCGAACACCTGGCCGACAACGTCGCGGCTGCCGCGGCCGGCGCCCTGCCCGCGGACCTGCTCGCGGCGCTCCGCGAGCACCGCTGGGACCGCCCCCAGTCGCGCGCGTCGTGGTCGTAGGCGAGGTGCGGGTCGCATCGCTCGTGCCGCCCGCTCCGGTAGACTCGCTCACCATGACCCTGACCGCCCCCACGACCAGCGCCACGATCAGCCCCGCGACGAGCCCGGCCACCTCGACGTTCCCGGCCAGCCCGCGGATCTTCAGCGGCATCCAGCCGTCCGGGGCCCCGCACGTCGGCAACGACCTCGGCGCGATCCGCAACTACGTCGCGCTGCAGGACAGCTACGAGGCGATCTACTGCATCGTCGACTACCACGCCCTCACGAGCACTCACGACCCGGCCGTCCTCCGGGAGCGGACGCGGGAGATGGCGACGGCGCTCCTCGCGCTCGGCCTCGACCCGGACCGGTGCACGGTGTTCGTGCAGTCGCACCGGCCGGAGACCACGGAGCTCGCCTGGCTCTTCACGACCGTGACGCCGGTCGCGTGGCTCCAGCGGACCCCGACGTACAAGGAGAAGCGCCAGAGCCAGCCGGAGGACGTGAACCACGGCCTCCTCACCTACCCCGTGCTCCAGGCCGCCGACATCGTCCTGTACAAGGCGTCGCTCGTCCCGGTCGGCAAGGACCAGGCCGCGCACCTCGAGCTGTCGCGCGAGATCGTGCGGGCCTTCAACGGCCGGTACGGCGAGACGTTCCCCGAGCCGAAGGCCGTGTTCACGGATGCGCCGGTGGTGCTCGGTACCGACGGCGTCCGGAAGATGAGCAAGTCGATGGGGAACACGATCGAGATCTTCGCGGAGCCCGACGTCATCCGCCGGCAGGTCATGGGGATGGTGACCGACACCCAGCGGATCCTCCGCGCCGACCCCGGCCGGCCGGAGGTCTGCAACGTGTGCCAGCTCCACCGGTTCTTCGGCGACGACTACGCGGAGATCTGGGAGGGCGAGCAGACGGCGCGCACCGGGTGCGTGGACACCAAGAAGCTCCTCGTGCAGCGGATCCTCGACCACTACGCGGAGCCGCGGGAGCGGTACCGGGAGCTGATGGCCGACCCCGGCCGCGTCGACCGGATCCTCGAAGAGGGTGCGGAGCGGGTGCGCCCGATCGCGCGGGCGACGATGGACGAGGTCCACGCGAAGATGGGCCTGCGCTGACGTTGCGGATCGGGCCGTGCCGGCGCGTACGATTGGGGCGCCCGTCCCGATGGCGGACTGCCTGCTGAGGATCCCGGCGGATGAGCGACGACCGTCCCGCAGCCACTGACACGAGCATCACGGGTCGCCACCCGCGGCTCGTCTACGCCATCCTCATCCTCGCGGTCGTCGCCCTCGCCCTGTACATCTCGACGTACATCGGGACGTTCTTCTTCGGGTTCGGGGACGTCATCCTCGTCTTCTTCCTCGCGTGGCTCATCGCCTTCATGGTCACGCCGATCGCCGGGCTCCTCATCCGCGCGATCCCGTTCGTGGGCCGGGCGGTGGCGGTCGTGGTCGTGTACGTCATCCTCGTCGCGGTCGCGGTGTTCGTCATCGTCTACCTCGCCGACCTCCTCGCGCGGTCGGTCACCTCGTTCCTCGCCAACGCGCCCGCGTTCCAGGCCGACCTGCCGACCATCCTCGCCCCGCTGCAGGATCGGCTCCACGCGATCGGCCTCAACATCAACGTCGTGGCCATCGCCACCGGGATCCTCGTCTGGGCGCAGGCGAACGCGACGAATATCCTCGCCGTCCTCCAGGACGTGGCGTTCGCGAGCCTCGGCGTGGTCGGCAACCTCGTCATCGTGTTCGTCCTCTCCGTCTACATCGCTGTCGACAGGGACCACGTGGTCTCGTTCCTCTACCGCGTGGTCCCGCCGCGCTTCTCCGAGGAGGCGCGCCTGTTCCAGACGTCGGTGGGGTCCTCGTTCGGCGGGTTCATCCGCAGCCAGGTGGCGCAGGGCGTCATCTTCGCGATCCTCGCCGGCGCGACGAGCGCGGTCCTCGGGCTGCCGTTCGCGCCGCTCACGGCGCTGCTGGCCGGGGTCCTCCAGGCGATCCCGTTCTTCGGCCCGTTCGTGTCCTGGTCGCCGCCCGTCGTCGTCGCCGTGCTCACGACCCCTGGGGCGATCGTGCCGGCGCTCCTGATCATGGGCGTCGGGTGGTTCATCACGATGAACGTGATCCAGCCCCGGCTCATGGCCGGTGCGCTGCGGATCCACCCGATCGTCGTCCTCGGCTCCGTCCTCATCGGCGGTCGGATCGCCGGGATCGCCGGCGCCATCTTCGCGATCCCGATCGCGGCGGTCGCCAGCGCGTTCTTCTTCTACTACCTGGGGCGGACGGAGCGGACGCGGCCGGTGAGCGCGCGCGCCGCTGAGCGCGTCTCGCAGCGCGAGGGGCGACCCGTCCGCGTCCCGCGCGAGCCCGGCCCGGGCGAGGACATCGGCGGCGGGGACGCGCCGGACGACGCCTCGTCGGGCGACGCGACGCCGGGCGACCCCACGCCAGCAGACGCCACGCCCCGCGGTGGGGCCGGCGCCGTGGAGCCCGGGCCGGCATGAGCCGGCAGCCGTCCGCGGCGGCACGGCCCGGGGGCGGGGCGCGGACGGGCGGGGACGATCCGTCGCTGCTCGACCCGTCGCGCGCGCTGCGCGGCTCCGCACGACCCCTCGCGGAGTGGACGTCGCGACCGCGGATCCTCGTCACCAACGACGACGGCGTGGAGTCGAGCGGGCTGCTCGCGCTCGCCCGCGCCATGCGCGCCCTCGGCGACGTGTGGGTCATCGCGCCGGAGACGAACCAGAGCACCGTGGGCCACATGAAGACGCTCATGCGGCCCCTGCGGATCCGCGAGCGGCGCCTGGCCGACGGGAGCCCCGCGTGGGCCATCGACGGGTCGCCCACCGATGCCGTGAGCGCCGCGCTCCTCGGGTTCTTCGGCCACGGGTTCGACCTCGTGGCGTCCGGGATCAACCACGGCAACAACCTCGGCGACGACGTGACGTACTCGGGCACCGTGAGCGCCGCCATGGAGGCGACGATCAGCGGCTGCCCCGGACTCGCGGTGAGCCAGACCCTCGACGGACCGGTGGACTGGACGCTGGCGGAGATCGCGGCTCGCGTCGTGGCCCGGAACATCCTCGAGCGGGGCCTCGACGCCGGCGAGCTGCTGAACGTCAACGTGCCGGCGCTCGCGCCCGAAGCCTGCGGCGGGTTCGAGATCGCGCGCCTCGGCCGGCGCATCTACCACGACGCCCTCATCGAGCGAACGGACCCGCGGGGCGTGCCGTACTACTGGATCGGCGGGCCGCCGCCGGCGGGCGTGGCCGCTCCCGGGACCGACGTCCACGCCGTGCAGGCCGGGCTCATCTCGGTGACGCCGATCCATCTCGACCTCACGGCGCGGGCGATCCTCCGCCGCCTCCGGGACTGGGAGCTCGTGATGCCGGGGGCCGCCGACTGACCTGCGGCGCCGTGCGCGACCCGCCGGCCCGTCAGGCGTCGCGCCAGAGGCGGCGCTCGATGCGGACGACGACCCATGGGATCACGGCGGCGAGGAACCAGAAGTACTGCGCCTCCGCTGGACCCACCCGGTATGCGATCGGCACCGACAGGAAGAAGACCGCCGGGAAGATGGCGGTCACCGACAGCCGCATCCGGAACGTGGTCGCCGACATCGGGGGCTCCACGAGCGCACGGCGCCGGAGGTACACGAGGAGCGCGAGGTTCGCGAGCCCCACCGCCCCGTTCGCGCACGCATAGAGCGCGGTCGCTGTGGGGAGGCCCGAGGTGTTCGACAGGACGGACGTCGGGAACGGCAGGAAGACGATCGTCGCGAGCCAGGCGATGTCGAGGGCCAGCAGCCCGCCGTCGTACCGGTAGACCCTCCGGAACATCCGATGGTTCGTCCACCACCAGACGGAGATGACCGTGAAGCTGATCCCGAAGGCGAAGAAGTTCCGGGCGAGACCGCCGAGCGCGACCTGGAGGGACGCGTCCGTCCTGTACTCGCCGGCCGGCAGCCGGAGGTCGAGGACGAGCAGCGTGAGCGCGATCGCGACGACTGCGTCCGTGAAGACGATGACGCGCTCGAGCTCGGGCGAGCGGGACCGCCGCGGGGCCCCGGCCCCGGCGGCGGACGCGGGGATGTCCGACGGCTGGGTCGGCGACGGCAGGGCGCCCATCGGATGTCGGCGGGTCAGCGCCGGCGCTTGCGGTCCGCCACGATCTCGCGGGCCGCGTTGCGACCGGGGACGCCCGTGACACCCCCGCCGGGGTGGGCGCCCGCGCCGCACAGGTAGAGGCCCGCAACGGGGAAGCGATACCGCGCGAGGCCGAGCATGGGCCGCCACGCGAACCACTGGTCCAGGCCGGGCTCCCCGTGGTACGGGTGGCCGCCCGCGGGGCCGAAGTCACGCTCGAGATCCACCGGCGTGAGCACGCGCCTCGCGGTCACGAGCGAGCCGATGCCGGGGGCCACCGTCTCGAGCCGCGCGATGACCGCATCGCCGATCGCCGCACGCGCGGCGTCGTCCCAGGCGCCGTCGCGGAGAGCATGCGGCGTCCACTGGGCGATGACGCTCATGACGTGGCGACCCGAGGGCGCGAGCGTGGGATCCACGAGCGACGGGATCGTGGCCTCCAGGACGAGCCGGTCGGAGACCCGGCCGTACTTGGACGCGTCGAAGGCGCGCTCGATCTCGTCGATGCCCTCGGCGAGGACGATCCGGCCGCGGATCCGCCTGGCGCCCTCATCGTCGGCGCCGGCCGCCGGGAACACCGGCGTCCCCGAGAGCGCGAGGTCGACCTTCGTCACGGCCCCCGGCGTCCGGATGTTGCCGCCGCGCCAGCGGAGCGTGGGCCCCGCCACCATCGGGTCGAGCAGGCGCAGGATCGTCGTCTTCGGGTCCACGCCGGTCGCCACGACGGGTGCATCGACCTCCTCGCCGGAGGCGAGCGCCACGCCCGTGACCCGGTCGCCGTTCGCACGGATCGCGACGACCTCGGCGCCGATCCGGATCTCGGCCCCGAACGAGCGGGCCGCCGAGGCGAGGGCGAGGGTGAGCGCGCCGGGGCCGCCCCGCGCGAAGACCGTCTCGCCGGCAGCGCCGCCATCGTTGCCGGCCGAGTCGGTGAGCAGGACCTGCGTCGAGCCGCCGGACCACGGGCCGAGCGCCGTGTACCGGACACCCCGCCACGCGATGAGCGCCCGGAGCGCGTCCGTCCTGAACGACTCGGCCACGAAGTCCGCGACCGCCATCGGGAGGTACCGCAGGAGCGCCTGCGCGTCCTTGCGGTCGAGTCCGCGGAAGGCGCGGCCGAGGAGGATCCCGCGGAGCGCGTCGGAGGCCGACGGGCCCGACGGGTCCGGCGGCGTCGTGTCGCCGATCTCGCCGAGGAAGTGCGCGAGCGCGCGGACGCGCCGGTCGAACCCGGCATACGCGTCCGCGTCGGCCGGCGACCAGGCACGCAGCTCGGCGGCCGTGCGGGCGGCGTCCGCCCAGAGCGTGACGGACCTCCCGTCCGCCAGGGGTGCGAACGCGAGCGCCTCGGGCGACACGAGCGCGAGGCCGTGGTCGTAGAGGCCGAGCTCGCGCGCCACCGACGGCCGGAGCCGGCCGACCGTGGGGAAGAAGGCCGGCGCGCGCGTGCCGTCCGCGATCTCGATCGTGCCGGTCAGGCCGCCGATCCGCTCGCGCTTCTCGAGCACCAGCGTGCGCAGGCCCGCCTTCGCGAGGTACGCGGCCGTGACGAGCCCGTTGTGGCCGGCACCGACGACGATCGCGTCCCACCCATCGACGGCAGCCATCGTCACGCCGCCTTCTGCTTGCGAGAGCGGAGGATCTCGAGCGCGGCGAGGCGGCCGTTCGCCGCCATGATCCCGCCGCCCGGGTGCGTGGATGAGCCTGCCATCCAGTAGTCGCGGATCGGCGTCCGGTAGCGCGCCCAGCCGGGGATCGGGCGGCTGAAGAACAGCTGCTCCAGGCTCAGCTCGCCGTGGAAGATGTTGCCCTCGGTGAGGCCGTACTCGCGCTCCATGTCGAGCGGGGTGACGACCTGGCGGCCGACGATGATGTCGCGGATGTTCGGGGCGACCGTGGCGATCGCGTCGATGACCGCGTCGCCGAACGCCTCACGCTGGTCGTCCCACGTTCCCTCGGCGAGGTGGTACGGCGCGTACTGGACGAAGCAGCTCATGACGTGCTTGCCCGGGGGCGCCATCTGCGGATCCACGAGCGTGGGGATGATCATGTCGATGTACGGCTTCCGGCTGAAGCGGCCGTACTTCGCGTCGTCGTAAGCCTGCTCCATGTAGTCGATCGACGGCGACATGCTCATCGCGCCGCGCAGGTGCTCGCCCTCGCCCGGCAGCGCGGAGAAGCTCGGCAGCCCGTCGAGTGCGAGATTCACCTTCCCCGAGCTGCCCCGGAACTTGAACCGCCGCACCTCGTCGACGAGATCCGCGGGCAGCTGGCGCTCGTCGAGGAACTGGAGGAACGTGCGCCGGACGTCCACGGCGGACACGACCGTGCCCGCGGCGATCTCCTCGCCGGACTCGAGCACCACGCCGGTGGCGCGGTCTCCGGTCGTGAGGACCGAGGCGACCGGGGCGTTCAGCCGGATGGCCACGCCGAGCTCGCGGGCGGCGCTCGCGATCGCGTCCGCGACGGCGCCGGTCCCGCCCTTCGGGATCCCCCACGCGCGGAACGCGCCGTCGATCTCGCCCATGTAGTGGTGGAGGAGGACGTACGCGGTCCCGGGCGACTTCACGCCGAGGAACGTCCCGATGATGCCCGACGCGGACATCGTGGCCTTGAGCGGCTCGGTCTCGAACCACTGGTCGAGGAAGTCCGACGCGCTCATCGTCATGAGGCCCACGAACGCCTGCTGCTGGGCGCGCGGGAGCCGACCGAACTCGCGCACCAGGGACGCGACCGGCGGCCAGCCGCGGGGATCGAGCGAGGTGGGGTCCGGCGGGACGATGCCGAGGATCGGCTTGATGAACCGTGCCATCTCCGCCATGAGGCGGCCGTACTCCTCGTACGCGTCCGCGTCGCTCTTCGACCAGCGGCGGATCTCCCGCATCGTCGCGCCGTGGTCGTCGCGGCGCCACAGGTAGTCGTCCGGCAGCGGCGTGAACGTCCCGTCGAGCGGGAGGATCTCCAGGCCGTGGCGCGCCAGGTCGAGCTCGCGGATGATCTCCGGGCGCAGGAGGCTCACGACGTAGCTGAGCACGCTGAAGCGGTACCCGGGGATGATCTCCTCCGTCGTCGTGGCACCGCCGACCTTGTGGCGGCGCTCGAGGACGAGCACGGTCCAGCCGGCCTTCGCGAGGTAGGCGGCGGTCGTGAGGCCGTTGTGGCCCGCGCCGATGATGACGGCGTCGTAGCGCTGCGGCACGGGTCGCTCCAGTCGTGGCTCGGGCGAGGAGGTGGGGCGGGCGCCCGCCGATGGGTGCGCGGACACGAGGCCGGACGCATCATCCAGCCTGCATAGGATTCATGCATACTGTAACGCCTGCCCGGACGGCATGCCCGTCGGCTGGCGGCCGCCCCCACGATACCCCGACCGGATCCCGAACCGCCCGAAGGAGCCCGCCGTGAGCGTCGGCACAGCGTTCCATCCTCGCACCGCCGACCTCAACGTGAAGCAGCAGTGGCGGGAGTGGTCGGGCTACCTCGCCGCCAGTGCGTACGCGGACCACCACCAGATCGAGTACAACGCGCTCCGCGAGAGCGCCGGGCTCATCGACGTCTCGCCGCTCTTCAAGTACCGGATCGCGGGGCCCGGAGCGGAAGCGCTCGTCGACCGCCTCATCACGCGCGACGCGAAGAAGCTCACGCCGGGGCGGGTGTACTACTCGCCCTGGTGCGACGAGGCGGGCCGCGTCATCGACGACGGCACCATCCACCGCCTGGACGACGGGTCGTTCCGCTGGACGGCCGCGGACCCCCAGTACCGCTGGTTGCAGATGAACGCGGGCGGGCTCGATGTCGAGGTCGAGGACGTGAGCGCGGACTGGGCGGCGATCGCGCTCCAGGGCCCGCGGTCACGCGACGTCCTGGAGGCGGCGACCGGCGAGTCGTTCGCCGACCTGCGCTACTTCCGGCGGCGGGCCACGACGCTCGGCGGGATCGCGGTCGACGTGTCGCGGACCGGCTACACGGGCGACCTCGGCTACGAGGTGTGGATCCCGGCCGACCGCGGCGCCGACGCATGGGACGCGCTCATGGCGGCCGGCCGCATCGTCACGGCGCGCCCGGTCGGCATGCTCGCGCTCGACATCGCGCGGATCGAGGCCGGCCTCCTCCTCATCGAAGTCGACTACACGAGCGCGACGCACGCGCTCATCGCCGACCAGGCGTACTCGCCGTTCGAGCTGGGGCTGGGGCGGCTCGTGGACTTCGAGAAGGGCGACTTCGTGGGCCGCCGAGCACTGCTCGACCAGGAGCGGCGCGGCCGGCCCGATCGCCGGCTGGTGGGCCTCCGCCTGGACTGGACCGAGCTTGCGACGCTCTACGCGGCGCAGGGTCTCCCGCCGCAGGTCCCGGGCGCCGCGTCTCGTGCCGCGGTCCCCCTGTACGACGGGAGCGGCCGACGCGTCGGCAAGGCCACGAGCACGACGTGGAGCCCCATCCTCAAGCAGATGATCGCGCTCGCCAGCGTGCCGTCCCGCTTCGAGCGGCCCGGGTCCACGCTCCGCATGGAGTGGACCGTGGAGGCCGTGCGGGGGACGGTGGGCGCCACCGTCGTCACGCTCCCCTTCTTCGACCCGCCTCGCAAGCGCGCGTAGCCGCGGAGGCTCCTGGCGGCCGACGCGGAGGCGTGCATGCCGCCGATCGGGCCCCCGCTACCGCGGGACCCGGTGGAGCGCGGCCGCGATCGCCGAGAACGTGGCCTGGTCCATGCCCTTCCCGGTGATCGACCACGAGGGCGCAGCGCCCGGATCCACGTAGACCGCGTACCCGTCCGACTCGCTGGGGCCGAGGGTCACGAGCGTCCCGCTCCGGTCGCCGTACGGCGCTGGTCCCAGCTCGTGGTCGCGCGGCGAGCACGCGCTGCCGCCGGTCGTGCAGTACGCGCCCTGCTGGAGATCGATCCGGACGTCTCCCGGCCCACGGTAGCCGACGACGAGAGTGCCGCCATCCGCGAGCCGGAACGATCCCGTGTCCACGAACCAGCCGTCGGGCAGGACGGCGCAGTACACGTCCCACGAGAACGACTGTGCCGCGGCGGCGAAGAAGTCGCGGTTCTCCGCGCTGCCGGCGCACTCTGCCGTGCCCGGGTCGCCGGGCGGCAGCAGCTGCGGCGACCCGGAGAGATGGGGTGTCGGTGCGGACGCCGGCGCGGACGGCGCGGCAGGCGTATCGGACGGCGCAGCCGAGGGGCCGCCGGGCGCGAGCGTGCCCGATGCGCCCTCGCTCGCGATCGGAGCGGTCGACGCGCCGGGAGCGCCGGTCGCCGCCTTCGAGGCGGTCGGCGACGCCGTGGACGTCGCACCGCAGGCGGTCGCGACGAGCGCGAGGACCAGGACGAGCGGAGCCACGCGCCGGCCGATCATGGACGGTAGCCTACACCCGGCCACGGACCGGACGGGCCACGAGCGGGCGCGCGCGAACGGCCGCACGGCGGACGAACGCCGCCGCGTCGCAGCGCCTTCCCCGCCGCGCGCGGCTGCGACTCAGGAGCGGAGGGCGTGGACCGGGTCCACGCCGAAGACGGCGCGGATCGCGTCGTCGGTGAGGACCGCGGCGGGGGACCCGTCGGCCACGAGGCGCCCGCCGTCGACGATGAGGAGCCGGGGGAAGAAGTGCGCCGCGAGGGCCAGGTCGTGGAGGACGGCGACGACCGTGGTCCCGTCGCGTTCGTTGAGGTCCACGAGGAGCTCCATGGCCTCCACGCGGTGTCGGAGGTCGAGATGGACCGTGGGCTCGTCGAGCAGGAGGATCGGTGTCGACTGCGCGACGGCGACGGCGAGCAGGACGAGCTGGCGCTCCCCGAGCGAGAGCTCGCGCGCGTCCCGGCCGACGAGATGGCCGATCCCGGCGCGCTCGATCGCCGCGGCGACGGCGACCCGGTCGGCCTCGCGCGGCCCCCGGAACGTGGCCTGGTGCGGGAGCCTGCCCAGCGCCACGACCTCCTCCACCGTCATCGCGAACGGCAGCGACGCCACGGACGGCACGGCAGCGACGCGACGCGCGACGGCCGCCCGGTCGAGGCGATCGACCGGATCCCCGCCGAGGAGGACGCGCCCGGACCGGGCCGGGATCGTCCCGGCGATGAGCCGGAGCAGCGTGGACTTGCCGGCACCGTTGGGCCCCACGATCGCGAGGCGCTCGCCGGGGACGATCGAGACATCGACCGCGTGGATGACCTCGCGCCCGCGGTACGCGGCCGATACGCCCACGAGCGAGATGATCGACGGCCCCGCTTCCGATCCGACGGTCCCGCCGAGCGGGAGCGACGTTGACACGATCGCGACGGACTCGTCGCCACGGCCCGGGAGCGACGGGAGCGCGGTCACAGCTCGTACCCGGTGCGGGTCCGCCGGAGGAGGAGGACGAAGATCGGCGCGCCGACGAGGGCGGTGACGACGCCGACGGGGATGTCGCCTGCCATCCGTGCGACGAGGTCGGCGCCCCCGAGCAGCACGGCGCCGACGACGGCGGACAGCGGGAGCACGCGCCGCGCGTCGGGTCCCACGGCGAGCCGCACCAGGTGCGGGACGAGGAGTCCGACGAACCCGATGAGGCCACTGATGGCGACGCCGGCGGCGGTGACGAGGGAGGCGAGCGCGAGGAGGATCGCCCGCTCGCGACGGACGTCCACGCCGAGGTTCGCGGCGGCCTCGTCGCCGAGGAGGAGCCCATTGAGGGAGCGCGACCGCAGGACGATCGCGACCGATCCGCCCACCACGAGCGGCAGTGCGATGGCGAGCCGGAGCCAGGACGCGCCGTCGAAGCCGCCGAGGAGGAACGAGAAGATCTGGCGGAGGTTCGAGCCGGACAGGTACATCGTCATGGCCAGGCCCGCGGCGAGCAGCGAGCCGACCGCGTAGCCGGTGAGCAGGAGGCCCGTGAGCCCGCCGGACCGGCCGACGCGGTAGACGACCGCCACCGTCACGAGCGCCCCGACGAACGCGAAGACGTTGAGCAGGCCGAGCTCGAGGATGAGGAGCCGCACGGGGATGAGCACGGCGATGGCCGCGCCGAGGGCCGCACCGGACGCCGTCCCGAGCACGTACGGGTCGGCGAGCGGGTTGCGGAGCAGGCCCTGGAACGTGACGCCGGCGACCGCGAGCCCGGCCCCCACGAGCATCGCGGAGAGCACCCGTGGAAGCCGGAGGTCGATGACGATCGTCTCGGCCGCGGCGCTCCACGTCCGCTCGACCGGCAGCCCGAAGAGGCGATGGGCGAGGATCGCGACGCTGTCACCGGGCGCGATGGCCACCGAGCCGAACCCCACGCCGAGGACGAGGACGCCTGCGACCGCGGCGAAGGCGACGACGACGACGGCCGTGGTCCGCCACCGGCTCCGCCCGAGGCGGATGCCGGTGAGCGGCGCGGCGATCGCGCGGGTCTCGCTGGCCATCGACGATTACGGCGCCGGAGGCGGCGGCGGGCTCCCGACCTCGGGGAGCACGATGGTCGGGGCGATCGCGAGGGCGAGGGCGCGGAGTCCGTCCACGATTCGGGGGCCCGGGCGCGAGACGATCGTGTCGTCCACGGGGCGGACAGCGCCCGCCTTCACCGCGGCCATTCCGCCCCAGCCGGGCCGATCGGCCACGATCGCGGGTGTCGTCCCGTACGCCGCGTCTCCGAGGACGATGACCTCGGGATCCGCGGCCACGAGCTTCTCGAGCGGGATCGCGAAGACCGCGGGGTCGCCCGTGGTCACCGGGTCGCCGCCGGCGAGCTGGATCATCGACGCGAGGAACGACCTGGGTGCCGGGCCGTAGATGTCCTTCGTCGCGTCGAGCTCGTAGAAGACGCGCGGCGCCCGGGCCGTCCTCGCGGCAGCCGAGATCGCGTCGATGCGGCCGCGCATCCAGGCCGTGAGCGCGCCGGCGGCCGGGGCCTCGCCGGCGGCCGCGCCGGTCAGCTCGATGTCGCGGAGGATCCCGTCCACGCTGTCGGCGTAGAGGACGAGGACGGGGATCCCCACGGACCGCAGCTTCGCGATCGCTTCCGGCGGATTGAAGCCGTTGCCGCCGGCGATCACGAGGTCGGGCTTCATGCCGACGACCTTCTCGACGTCGACGCCGGTGTACGAGGCGACGTGCGGCAGCGCCTTCACCTGGGGCGGGTAGTCGTCGAAGTCCGTGTTCGCGACGACCCGATCGCCGGCGCCGAGCGCGAAGAGCGTCTCCGTGACCGCGGGGGTCAGCGACACGATCCGCTCGGGGCGCGCGGGGAGCGCGACCACGGTCCCCTCGTCGTCTGTGAGCGTGACCGGGAAGGCGGGCGCCGCGGTCGGAGCCGGCGCGGGCGTCGCGGGAGCCGACGTCGCCGCGGCGACCGCGGCAGCCGACGTCGGCGCGCCGGAGGCGGCGCGTGTCGCGGTGTCGAGGGACGACGGGCTCGCGGCGACGGCCGTAGGGGCGGTGGTCGACGGCGATGCCGGGGCGGAGATGGCGCTGCCGCAGGCCGCGAGGACGGTCGCGACGAGCGCCGCCG
>CAIYQJ010000447.1 GCA_903928275.1 uncultured Chloroflexota bacterium | reverse complement strand
CGGCCGTCACCGCGGTCCGGCCGATCGAGCGCGACGCCGCCGGAGCCTTCCTCCCCGTCGACCCGTCGTGAGGGCGCCCGGCGCCCGGGGGAGCCGGGGCCGCGCGCAGCAGGTGCGGCAGCCTGCCGGGCGCGGGGAGGTGCGACCGCCTGCCGGGCGCGGGGAGACGCGGCCGTCGACGCCCGCTCCGCTCGACACGTGCTCGCCGGCCGCGCAGTCGCTCCATGCGTACGTGGCGGGGATCGGCGGAGCGACCAGAGTGGCCGTGACAGTGGGCAGGTCCGCGGCGATCCGCATCCCCGCGGATATGCGCCGGGGGAATGCACGGCCGGGAGTCCGAGCTCACAGGACGGCCGACGACCTTGAAGACCCGCCCGGGCCGGTCGCGTGCGAGGGAACGGCGCCGGACGAGACTGCGCCGGGGACGGCGACCGCTCTCTGGGCCCTGGCTGACTCCCATCTACTCGTGTGCTGCATGCCCGACAGGGTTGCGGCGCGGGGGCCGCGCCGGAGCCGGCGGCCGCCCGGCGCCGGTGGCGGAGGCTGGTAGATTGGAGGGGCGGTGAACGCCTCGGCGTCCCGGCGATGATCGCCGCCGGACCCGGAAGGAGCACGCATGCGGCCGAATCACCGAATGGGCATCGGCGCGGTCGTCGCCGTCGCCCTCGTCGCGGCTTGCGGCGGAGGGAGTCTCGACGCGACAAAGGTCGCCTCGGCGGTCAAGGGGGAGTTCGAGGCCCAGACGGGGAACGTCCTCGCCGAGATCACGTGCAACGGCGGTGCGGCGGTGAACGTCGGGTCGTCCATCCAGTGCCAGGGGAAGGGCGCGAACGGGCACGGGTACGCGTTCGAGGTCAAGCTCAAGGACGGGAATGGGGCCGTGGCGTGGTCGTCCGCGGACCTGAACCCCTGACGCTCGCGCCGCTGCCTCAGCGGAAGATGAGCCGCCGGGAGTTCCCCGAGTAGACCGCCCGGAGCACGTCGGGCGGCAGGCCGAGCCCGTGGACCTGCCACCGCCCCTGGCTGCCGGGCCCGCCGTCCGGGTCATAGGCGAACGACTCGTCACGCGTCTCGAGGAACCGCGCGTGCACGGACCACGCCGCCGGATCGGGCGGGGCGTCCGTCCCGAAGAGGACGCGGTCCGCCCAGCGGACGATGAAGTCGCGCGCAGTGAACGGCTGTCGCCCTAGCTCCGCGATCCGGGCCGCAAGGTCCACGTGCCAGTTCGGATACGCCGCGAGCATCCGGTCGACCCGCCCGAGGTCCTCGGCGGCGCACCCGACGTGCGCGCCGATGAATGTCGTGCCGGGATGTCGCGCGACAACGGCCTCGAGCCGGTCGATGAGCTCGTCGAACGGCGGGAACCCGTCCTTGTCGGGTCGACCGCGTGCCCGCGTCGGCCAGAAGTGCCAGTCGGGGTGCGCACTGAGCTCCTCGTACCGTTCGTTCGTCGCGTCGAGCGGCTCGAAGAACGCGATCGGGTCCGCGACGTGGATCGTCACCGGCAGCCGGAGCTCGCCGGCGGCCGCCCAGAGCGGGTCGAGCCGCGAGTCGTCCACGGGCACGAGCCTGCCCGCCGCATCGCGCGCGCGGAGCCCGAGGAGCTTCCACACCTTGAGTCCGCGCGCGCCGACCGCCACGGCGTCGCGCAACCGCACAGCCTCCGCGTCCCCGAAGGCCGGCCGCTCGGCCCACATCGCGTAGTCCAGGCCGGCGAACACGGCGACGCGATCCCCCAGTGGCGCCCAGCGCTCGAGCTCGCGGCGGAGCGCGTCGCCCCACCCGCCGTCGAGGTCGACGATCGCCGCGATGTTCGACGCGTCGAGCGCGTCGGCGAGCTCGGCTGCCGTGCGGCGGTCCCACCCGTCGGAGAAGGGCGTGGGGCCCAGGTGGTTGTGGGCGTCGATGGCAGGGAACATCGGTCGCGGCGACGCTCCCTCGTGGCGGCCGAGGGCCCGCAGCCGGGAGCGCGGCCGGAAGTCGGCGAGCCGCAGGTCCGCGGGCTCAGACTTCGGTCCCGCCTCCACGGTGCTGCCTATCCCTTGATCCCGGAGAGCGCGATTCCGCGCACGAAGTACTTCTGGGCGACGAGGAACAGGATGATCATCGGCAGGAGGCTCACGAGGGCGCCCGCCATCATCTCCGGCCACTTGCCGACGAACTGGCCCTGGAAGAACGCCAGGCCCACGGTGGTCGTGTACGTGGGCAGGTCGCGCAGGTAGATGAGCGGATCCAGGAGATCATTCCAGCTCCACATGAACTGGAAGATCGCGAGAGTCGCGAGGGCCGGCCGCGCGAGTGGCACGTAGACACGCAGGAAGATCTGCCACGGGTTGGCGCCGTCCACGCGGGCCGCGTCCGCCAGCTCCCGAGGGATCGTGAGGAAGAACTGGCGCAGGAGGAACGTCCCGAATGCGCCACCGAAGAATGCCCACACCCACAGCGGCAGGATCGTGCCGATCCAGTTGCCGCTGTCGCTCAGGGGCCACGGGAGGTATCGGTACAGGATGAAGTTGGGGACCAGCACGATCTGGAACGGGATGATGAGCGTCGCGAGGATGAGCGCGAAGAGGACGCGCTTGCCCCGGAACTCGATCACGGCGAACGCGTAGGCGGCCATCGCGCACGTGATGACCTGGCCGATCGTCGCGAGCGACGCGATGACGATGGAGTTCTGGAAGAACGTCCCGAACGTCACGCCCGGCAGGGCGAACCACATGTTCGCGTAGTTCTCCCAGTGGAGCCCGGTCGGGAAGGAGAACGGCGGGCTCGTGAAGACCTCGGCCCGCGTCTTGAGCGACGTCGTGGCCATCCAGATGAACGGGATCATCATCGCCACGCCGCCGGCCACCAGGGCGGCGTAGAGGGTGCCCTTCCGGACCAGCCTGCGGGTGGGCCGGGGCGCGGGGCGGCCCGCGCCGGCACGAGCGACGGCGGCCGCGGCGGCTGGGACCGCGGAGGTGGGCGCGGTCACCGGCGCGGCCTCACTGGTAGTGCACCCAGCGGTTCTGGGTCCGGAAGTAGAGGATCGTGAAGACCGCGACGATGAGGAACATGATCCACGAGGCGGCACCCGCGTAGCCCATCTTGAAGTTGCGGAAGCCGTTCTCGTAGATGAAGTAGACGAGGGTGATCGTGGCCTCGCTCGGCTTGCCGGGGTTCGCCATGACGTAGACCTGGTCGAACACCTGGAACGCCCCGATGAGGGCGAGGACGCCCACGAAGAAGATCGAGGGCGTGAGCAGGGGCAGCGTCACGTCCCGGAACCGGCTCCAGCGCCCTGCCCCGTCGACGCTGGCGGCGTCGTAGTACTCGACCGGGATCGCCTGGAGTCCGGCGAGGAAGATGATCACGTTCGCCGGGAGCCCCTGCCAGATGCTCATGGCGATGATCGACGGCATCGCGAGCGTGGGATCCGAGACCCATCGCTGGGGCGGTATCCCGAAGAGCGCCAGGAAGTCGTTCAGGAGGCCGGTCGGGCTGTAGATCCACAGCCAGACGAGCGCGACCGCGGTGGCGGAGGTGACGAGTGGCAGGAAGTACGCGGTCCGGATCCAGGCGATCCCCCGGATCTGCTGGTTGAGCGCCGCGGCGAGGCCCAGGGCGAGGACGAGGCCCACCGGCACGGACACGACCGTGTAGAAGACCGTGTTGCGGAGCGCCTTGAGGAACCGGTCGTCACCGAGCAGCTTCCCGTAGTTCTCGAGGCCCACGAACTGCGGGGCCGTGAGCATGTCCCACTTCGTCAGGCTGATCCCGAACGTGGCGAGGATGGGGCCGGCGGAGAGGACCGCGAGGCCGACGAGCGTGGGGCCCAGGAACAGGAGGGCCCAGCGCGCCTCGCGTGCCCGCGGACCGCGTCCAGAGGGGACCCCGGCCCGGTCGGGCATGGGCTCGACGCCGCCGGCGAGGTCCCCCAGGCGCGCGGTGGAGGTCACGCGGGCGCCCGGCGGTCCGCGGCGTCGGCGTGGCTGGCGCGGCCGGGCCCGAGGTTCACTGGCCCAGGAGCTGCGTGAGCCTGGGGGCGACCTCGTCGAGTGCGGCCTTCGCCGAAAGCTGCCTGTCGTTGAAGACCCTGGTGTCGAGCTCCTCCTGGAGGGTGCTGCTGAACTCGTTGAAGCCCTTGAACGACGGCTTGAGATGCGCGTAGGCGAGCGCGTCCGCGAACGTCCGGGCGCCATCGAAGGACGTCGCGTACTGCTGCGCCAGGACCTGCTTGTTGGCCGGCATCGACGCCTTCAGGGACGCGATCATCGCCTGCAGCTCCGGGCCGGTGTAGCACTTCACGAACTGCCAGGCGGCGTCCGGCGACTTCGTCCCCTTGTAGATCACGACGCCGCTCGGGTTGACCGATGTCGCCTGGCCGGCCGGTCCCCTGGGCAGGGGCGCGACGCCGAAGTCGATGCCCGCCGCCTCGTGGGTGGGCACCAGCCACGAGCCATTCGCCTCCATGGCGGCCTGG
>CAIYQJ010000446.1 GCA_903928275.1 uncultured Chloroflexota bacterium | reverse complement strand
GCCGCGACGCCGTCCGCGAGGAGAGACTCGCCGACGATCGCAGCCAGCCGCTCGGCGAGCGGCCACCAGTCGTGGGAATCGGTCACCTCGGAGGCGGCCACGGTCACCAGCCGGTCGGGCCGGACGAGCCCGGGGAGTCGCGCGTCGAGGATCGCCTCCACGTCGTCGCGGAACGCGTCGTTCGTGCTGCGGACTCCGTCATCGCGGAGCGCGATGTCCGGCGTGAGGCGGACCACGAGGTCATAGGTCGCCGACCAGGCGCGGACGAGCGGCTCCACGTCGAACGGGTCCGCCATCGCGTTCGCCCGCAGGTAGTACGCGAAGTTGTCCATGACGCCGCGGTCGGTCACGAGGACCTCGGCCTTGCGCGCGAGCTCGAGCTCCTGGCGGACCTGGCTCACGAGGACCCACAGCTGCGCCTCGCCGGTCGCGCCCTCGTTGAAGCCGAGCGGGTTGTCGCGCACGACCTCGCGCCCGTACTCGGCCGAACGGCCGGCACGCTGGATCGTGTTGGCGAAAGCGTGCGCGGCGGTGGTCTTCCGGATGCCGTGCGAGCCGATGAACGCGATCTTCGCGTGGCGACGCCAGGTGGTCATGGTCCGAGGCTACCTCGACGGAGCGCGTCCCGTCGGCAGGTGCCGGCCCACCCGTCGCTCCTCAAGGGGCGGCGCCCGGAACGATAGCGTAGAGCCCGCAGTTCCCGGACGTCACCAGCGGCGTCATCCCGTAGCCGTGCGCCGTCACCTGCGCAGTCGCGGACCCGCATGAGACGACCTTCTGCGTGCCGTCGGGCAGGGGACCCGTGGGGGACACGAGCGGAGCCGGTCGGTTGTCTGGCGCGAGGGCTCGCGCGTAGAACGCGGCCGGCATGAATCCCGGATCGATCGCGATGACGTACCCCGTCTGGCCGGACCGGGCCACCGGCCCCGCCAGGAAGGCCGCAGTAGCGTATCGCTCGTCGGCGAGATACCAGGCGATCCTGTCGTCGACGCTGCGCGCGTTCATCGTCACGACGAGGACGATGGTCGCGAGCCCGGCGACAACGAAGCCCGCGTCGATCGCCCGGCGGCCGCGGGGCCAGATGCCGACGAGCCAGTCCGCAAGAGCGATCACGGTGACGCCGACGCCCGCCGCCGCGAGTGGATACAGGGGAAGTGCATACCAGGCGACCTTGGTCGTCATGATCGAGAGCACGCTGAGTGTCACGACCATCGCCAGGGCAAGGAAGCCTGCGATGGGCCGGACGCGCGGACTCCCGAGTGATCCGAGCAGCGCCGTCGCGATGATGCTGGGCACGAGCAACGGGAATGCCCCGGTCGGTTTCAGGAAGCCGATGAGGCCGCTGAGCGAGTAATCGACGTAGAACGAGATCGGCCCCTGGTGCCCCTCGATCACCGAGTGGGTCCGGTCGAGGATGTCGCGGCCGATCGCTGCGGCTGCGTAGCCTGGATTGACGGCCTCGCGGATCGCGAAGTATCCGACGATGACCGCCGTGACGGCGCCGGCAGCCGCCCACACGGAGCGACTGCGGAGCGTCTCGCGGAGTCTCCCCCGCCACGCCGCGTAGATGAAGATCGAGGGCAGCGGGATGAGGCCCTGGATGCTCTTGTCGAGGAAGTCGAAGGCGAGCGCCGCGGCACAGACCGCGAGCCAGAGCCGCCTGCGCTCCGGGACGTCCTCGAAGTAGAGGAACGCGGCGACGAGCCAGCCGAAGGTCAGGAACGCCATCGACGCATCGATGTCGCCGGCGCGCGCAGCGTGGAAGTCCAGGTACCCGGCCGAGCTGAAGAGCACCGCGACCGCGACGAATCCCGCGGCGGGCCTCCGGAGGAAGCCGCCGATCAGTCCGAAGAGGACGAGCCCTGTACCCAGCGCGGAGAGCACGGATGGGAGCCTGACCGCCAGCTCGTTCGCGCCGAGGACGAGGATCCCAACGGCCTCCATCCAGATCGTCAGCGGCGGCTTCACGTACGTCATGTCCACCACGCCGTTGTAGGTCGGCGCGATCGTGAAGCCTGCGCGCGCCATCTCCAGCGCGCTCGTCGCGACGCGGGACTCATCCCAGAGCACGATCGGGAGGTCGCCGAGGCGGTAGAAGAGCGCCGGCACGACGACGAGCAGCGCCCCGATGAGGGCGACCGCGACCGTCAGTCGAAACGGCGCGAGGGGCGCTTGTTCCGCGGCGGGTGCCCGGCGCGGAGCCTCCCGACGCCGTGCGGCCCGAGCCTCCCGCCGCGTGCCCACGGCGGGAGGCGGAGAGGTCCGGGCCGGATCCGGGATCGGGCCGAGCTTCGCCTTCGACTGCTGCGTACTTCGCCGTGCGCGTCCCATGTGGCGATGAAGGCTAGGTCACGGGCCTGGCCGCGTCCACCCGGCTCGGGCGGCCGACGTCAGGCACCCCGATGCCACTCGGCGCCCGGAGGCTCGCCGGTGCCGGGTCATGCGCCCCCGAACCGGTCGGTCGCCTCCAGCAGGAGGGTGCGCGTGCCCGGCTCCATCGCGGCGTGGCCGGCGTCGGGGACCACGTGGAAGTCGGCCTCCGGCCACCGGCGGTGGAGGTCCCAGGCGGTGGTCATGGGGCAGCACACGTCGTAGCGGCCCTGGACGATGACCGCCGGGAGGTGGCGGATCCGGTCCACGTCGTCGAGCAGCTGGTCGGGGCCGCTGAAGAACCCGCCGTTGACGAAGTAGTGGTTCTCGATCCGCGCGAACGCCTCCGCGAAGTCGTCGTCGTCGAACGAGGCCGCACGCACCGGGTCAGGGAGCAGCCAGCTCGTGGCGGCCTCCCAGTGGCTCCACGCTCGGGCGGCGCGCACTCGCTCGTCCCGGTCCTCGCCGGTGAGCCGGCGGCGGTAGGCGGCCATGAGGTCGCCGCGCTCGGCCTCCGGGATCGGCGCCACGAACCCCTCCCACTCGTCCGGGTAGACGAACGAGGCGCCCTCCTGGTAGTACCAGCGCAGCTCGTGGGGGCGGAGCAGGAAGATGCCGCGGAGGACGATGGCGCGGACGCGCTCGGGGTGCGTCTCGGCGTACGCGAGCGCCAGGGTGCTGCCCCATGAGCCGCCGAAGACGACCCACCGGTCGATGCCGAGGTGCTCGCGGATCAGCTCCATGTCCGCGACGAGGTCCCACGTCGTGTTCGCCTCGAGGCTCGCGTGGGGCGTGCTCTGCCCGCAGCCGCGCTGGTCGAACAGGACGATCCGGTAGGCCGACGGGTCGAAGAACCGGCGCTGGTCCGGCCCGGTGCCCGCTCCCGGGCCCCCGTGCACGAAGACGACCGGCGTGCCGTCCGGTGCGCCGGAGACCTCCCAGTAGATCTCGTGGATGTCCGAGACGCGGAGGTGGCCGCTCGCGTGCGGCTCGATGGGCGGGTAGACGTCGCGCGGCGGCGCGGTCGGATCGGTGGTGGCCATGCGGCCAGTCTAGGTCGCGCGCCCCGCGTCAGCGAGGCCTCCGCACGTCGCGCCGGGCCTTCCGGACGGTGCCCACGAACTCCGTGAAGTGCGCCCACGGCCGGATGTGGCTGGGCTCGCCCGCGTAGATCGTCCGGATGGGCACCCACGAGATGGGCCAGCCGCGGCGCACGGCCTCCACGATCATCTCGACCTCGAACGCGAAGCCGTCCTCGTCGCTGCCGGCGAGCGCCTCCATGAGGCGGCGACTCACCAGCCGATAGCCCGACTGGTTGTCGGCGATCTCGCGCCCGACGGCCCAGGACAGCGCGCGGCCCCCCAGCGAGTTCGACAGCCGACGGATCGGCGGCATCCGTCGGAAGTCCCGGCGACCCACGACGAGGTCCGGCCGTCCCGCGCCGAACGCCGCGAGGAACGCCGGGATCTCGGCAGGGTCGTGCTGGCCGTCGGCGTCGAGCGTGATGACGGCGTCGGCTCCGTCCGCGATCGCCCGCGCGAACCCGGTCCGCAACGCGGCGCCCTTGCCGCGGTTGGGGCGCTGGACGACGACGGTCGCGCCCGCCGCCGCGGCACGTTCCGCGGTGTCGTCCGACGAGCCGTCGTCCACGACGTACGTGGGCACGTGCGTGGCCGTCCCGCCGACGACAGCCGCGATCCGCGGGCCCTCGTCGTGGGCGGGGATCACCGCGACGACGCGCGGCTCGCCGGTCGCGCCCGTCTCGTCTGCCATCGGCCGACGATACATCGTCGACATGTGCTGGGCCTGGACGTCACGCATCGCCCCGGACGCTGGTATGCGGCCCCGACCGACCGCCGAGCACCACGCATCGCCCCGGACGCTGGTAAGTCGAAGGGTCGAATCGCGGCGGGACGGCGATGTGGGCGTTGAGCACCGCGCATCGTCCGGGGCGATGAGTGGGGGTGCTGCGGCCCAAGCGATCGCGCCAGGTGGCACACGGACCTGACGCGACACGACACGGGAGTGGATACCAGCGTCCGGGGCGCTAGATGGGGCGTCAGGCCGCCACGCCCGCGCGACTTCCCCCGCTTCGACGGCCCTCCCTATCCTTGGCCCATGCCTGCCGCCACGCCGCCCGCCCCCGCTCGCGGCGTCCGCGGCCTGCTCGTGGACCTGGAGCCGCTCCGTCGGGACCGGGAGTTCCGGCTCCTGTGGACCGGCCAGCTCGTCAGCGGCGTGGGGCGCATGGTCACCGCGGTCGCGCTGCCGTACCAGCTGTACGTGGTGACGGGGACGCCGCTCGCGGTGGGGCTCCTCGCCCTCGTCCAGCTCGTCCCGATCCTCATCTTCGCGCTCGGCGGGGGCGCGGTCGCGGACGCGGTGGACCGCCGGAAGCTCCTGCTCGCGACGCAGGTCGGCCTCATGGCCTGCAGCCTCGCCCTCGTGGGGCTCGCGATCACCCCGGCAGCGCCGATCGTCCTCTTCTACGTGGTGGCGTTCGCGGCGGCCGGACTCGGCGCGGTGGACCAGCCGGCCCGCTCGTCCGCGATCCCGCGGCTCGTGCCGCCCGAGCGGCTCACGGGGGCGATCGCGCTCGGCCAGCTGAGCTTCCAGGCGGTCGGGGTCGCCGGTCCGGCGGTGGGCGGCGTGCTCATCGCCACGATCGGCGTCACGGCCGCGTACGCCGTGGATGCGGCCACCTTCCTCGCATCGATCGTGACGCTCCTCTTCATGGCGCCGATCCGGCCCCACCCGTCTGCCGCCCGTCCGAGCTTCAGCTCCATCGCGGAGGGCCTCCGGTTCGCGCGGTCGAAGGGGATCATCCTCTCGACCCTGGTCATCGACTTCGTCGCGATGGTCTTCGGCATGCCGGCCGCCCTGTTCCCGGCGCTCGCGCTCACCGTGTTCCACGTGGGACCCGCCGGCGTCGGGATGCTCACCGCGGCGCCGGCGGCCGGCGCGCTCGTCGGCGCGTCGCTCACGGGCTGGACCGGTCGCGTCCGGCGGCCCGGCCGTGCCGTGGTCGTCGCCGTCGCCGGGTGGGGCCTCGCGATCACCGCCTTCGGCCTCACGTCCGAGAGCTTCGCGCTCGCCCTCGTCTTCCTCGCCCTCGCCGGGGCGGCCGACGTGATCAGCGCCGTCCTCCGCAGCGGGATCACCCAGGTCGAGACGCCCGACGAGCTCCGGGGACGCGTCATGTCCATCCACATCCTCGTCGTGACGAGCGGGCCCCGGCTCGGTGACGCGGAGGCCGCGCTCGTGGCCGCGATCGCGGGCCCGCAGTTCTCGGTCGTCTCCGGCGGGCTCCTGTGCCTCGCGGGGCTCGCCGTCGTCGTGCGGGCCTTCCCGGAGCTGCTCGCATACCGGGCGCCGGCGCACGCCGCGGCACCCTCGCTCGGAGCCGGGCCCGACGCGACGGGAGCGCCGACCGTTCCGCACGCAGAGACGTCCGACGAGATCGTCCGCCTTCCGTTCGCGCTCGATGGGGGCGAGGCCGAGATCGACCCGCCCGCGTCGCCGATCGACCCGCCCGCGTCGGAGCCTGCCGTCGCTTCAGGCACGCTTCAGGGGCCCGGCGCAGGCTC
>CAIYQJ010000445.1 GCA_903928275.1 uncultured Chloroflexota bacterium | reverse complement strand
CTTCCCGCGCCGGCCCTCGGCCTCCACGCGTCGGAGGCCCTCGAGCGTCACCTTCGCCTTGGCGGACCCGTAGAGCTCGATCTCGTCCTCGCGAAGCCCGAGGTCGCACGCTACCTCCACGATGGGGCGCGGAGTGACGGACCGGGCGATCTCGAGGTCGGACGGGAAGCTCATCGGGCGCCTCCAATGCACGTGTGAGCCCGGATCCCGGGCGGGGACCCCGGGCACGCAGCCCGGAGGAGGATCGTCAGTGGATGGATCGGAGCGGGACCGACGGCCGGCCGCGACCGCGGAGTCTGCCGGCGGAGGCCTGCTCCTCGGCCGCCGTCATGAGCTGCGTGAGGAGGATCGCGTTCGTGACGGGACCCACGCCGCCCGGGACGGGCGTGATCGCGGAGACGCGCGAGCGGGCCGACGCGAAGTCCACGTCACCCACCAGCGCGCCATCCACGACGTTGATGCCCACGTCGACGACGACGGCCCCGACCCGGAGCATCGATCCGGTGACGAGCCCGGGTCGACCGACGGCGACGACGACGACCTCGGCGTCCCGGAGCACCGACGGCAGGTTCCGGGTGCGGGAGTGCGCGATGGTCACCGTGGCGTTCTCGCGCAGCAGGAGCATCGCCGCGGGCTTGCCCACGACGTTAGAGCGGCCCAGGACGACGACGCGCTTCCCGGCGAGGTCGATCTCCGACCGGACGAGCAGCTCCACGGCCGCGCGCGCGGTGGCGGGCAGGAAGCCGTCGTATCCGAGGGCGAGGAGCCCGGCGTTGAGCGGGTGGATGCCGTCGATGTCCTTGCGCGGATCGATGGCATCGAGGACGGTCGCGAGCTCCAGGTGCCTGGGAAGCGGCATCTGGACGATGATCCCGTTGACGAGAGGATCGACGTTGAGCCCGCGGATGACCTCCCCGAGGCCCGCGTTCGAGACGCGGCCGGAGACCTCGACGAGCCGGCCCTGGACGCCCACGTTCCGGCAGCTCCGCAGGATCTGCTGCAGGTAGACGGCCGACGGAGCGTCGCGCCCAACGAGGACGATCGCGAGCGTGGGCGAGTCGCCGTGGCGCTTCGTGTACGCGAGGACCGATTCGCGGACCCTGGCCCGGATCTCCGCCGCGATGGGCGCACCCTGCAGGAGGCGCGGCCCTCCGCGCGGACTCATTTCTCGAGCGGCTCCCTGGCGCTCCCGGCCGCGACGACGGATCGCACCGCGCGCGCGATCCGCTCGACGTCGGCGACCGCTTCGTCCGTCCGGAACGCGAGGGCGTCGGCGACCTCGCGGTCGGGGACGGTCGGCAGGTTGACGCGGACGTTCTCCGCCGCCGAGTGCGCCGCGGCTACGGCGAGGTGCGCGGACACGGCGAGATCGCTCGACGCATTACGGTTGCTGCGGCCTGCGAGCTCCTCGGCCGCGACGACGATCTCGCGACAGCAGAGGACAACGGCGAGGGGCACCTGGGCGGCGACCGTGGCCGCCTCGCCGAGCGCCGCGGTCCGACCCGCCTTCTCCTCGTCCGTGGCACGCGGCATCTTCATCGCCGCGGCGAACGTCCCATACGCGTGGGCGTCATCGTCGGCGAGGGCGAGGCAGCGAGCCGCGAGGCGGCGGCCCTCGGCGTCGGTCCGCTCGATCGTCGCGAGATACGGCTCGTACGCGGCCCGACCGCGCGAGAGCGACGCGACCATCGCGACGAGCGACGCTGCGAGCGATGCCGCGACGGCAGCCGCGCTGCCGCCTCCGGGGATCGGGGCGGCGGACGCGAGGTGATCGATGAAGCCGGCGAGCGTCTCGTCGGCGAAAGCGGGCGACTCTGCCATGCGGCCGATCGTAACAGCCGGCATGGCCCTCGATGACACGGCCGACGGTACGCCCGTGTGGGCCTCTCCGGCCCGTGGCCCCGGCCCGAACGGCAGGGCCTGGGCGAACCGGCGCGGAACGTGGCGACCCGGGAGGACGCATACCGGTCGCGTCCTCCCGGGTCATGGGGGTCAAAGGCGTGGGCAGGGCGACGCACATCGGCGTCCAGGTCCGCGACGCGGCAGCGCGGTGCCGCGCCGACGCGCGCCTCGGCCGGTGCTCAGGCCGCGGAGGACCGCGCCGTCTCGGCCTCGTATCCCTCGATGAGCCAGTCACGGGAGCGGTGACGGAACGTGAGAGCGATGCGGCCCTTCCGCGTGACGACCTCGAAGATCGTGCGTGGGCCGGTCGCGACGGAGAACGCGGCGACCTCGCGGCGGACCGCCGCGACGCGCCGGACCGGGATCCTGCGGCCGTCGACGAGGATCTCGCGTGGCGTGCCGGTGAACCAGTCCGTGCGCACGCTCACGCGGATCGGTTGCACGCGGACCAGGGACATGGTGCGAGCTCCTTTCCGTGCTGCAGCGGCGTCGCACGGGGCACTTCGGCGACAGAACGCTTGTTCGATTACGGCGTCAGACTAGAACGAACGGATGTTCGATGTCAAGAGGCTTCCCCCGCCGGGCGCAGGATGACGGCATCCCCGGTGAGGTACCGCCCGATCGCGGGCCCCACGACGCCGGCGAGGCTTTCTGGCGAGGCGGACGCCACCGGCTCCACCTGCACCACGTATCGCGCCAGCGCGAGGCCCATGAGCTGTGAGCCCACGAGCGCGGCCCGGGCCTGGGCATCGGGCCGGTCGATCGCCGTCGCGATCGCGAGGAGAGGCCCCTCCGCGAGCATGCGGCGAAGCATCGCGGCCGCGACCGGGTCCGTCGTCGCCGACCGGAGGAGCCCGGTGAGCAGCGGCCGCACCGCCGGGCCGTCCCAGAGACTCACGAAGAACCGGACGATCCGCTCGCCGAGGTGCTCGTCGTCGCCGGCGAGCAGGCGTGGGATGGCCTCGTCGAGGTCGACCGGGAAGTCCATCGCCGCGACGAAGAGCTGCTGCTTCGTACCGAAGTAATGGTGGACGAGCGCCGGGTCGACGTCGGCGCGTCCGGCGATGTCGCGGATCGTCGTGCCGTCGAATCCGCGCTCGCCGAAGCCGGCCCGCGCCGCGGCGAGGATGCGGCCACGCGCGTCGGTCGACCCGGG
>CAIYQJ010000444.1 GCA_903928275.1 uncultured Chloroflexota bacterium | reverse complement strand
GTCGGCCACCGTCCAACACGCGGAGAGGCCGGCCCACGGTGGGCCGGCCTCTCCGCGTCTGTCGACTGATCCACGTCTGCCGACGGTCCGAAGGCGGGCGGGCCGAACGATCTCGTCGCCGGGATCCAGTGGCCGCCCGGTGCCGAACGCGGGGCGGCACGCCGGGATCAACCCACCCAGTGGATCTCCGGCTCCCGCCGCGCCACGGGAGGCGGCACGGCCTTCGGGTGGCCCACGATGATCGGGGCGACCGACACCCACGCCGGCGGGAGGCCGAGTGCGTCCTTCCCCTCCGGCGTGTTGAGGTAGTCCTGCGCGAGGCCGATCCAGCAGGTGCCGAGGCCGGCCGCGTACGCGGCGAGCATGAGATTCTCGGCGGCGAGAGAGCAGTCGGCGACAGCCCACGGTCCGTCGGTGATCGCCGAGATCACGATGAGCACCGGGGCGTCATACAGGATGTGGAAGTCCGGGTCGGCGAGCCCGGAGCGGTCGCGGTCGGACCGGGGGCCGGCGGGCATCGCCGCAAGAAGGTGGGCCTTCGCGGCGTCGGAGATCCGCCCGAGGAGGTCCTGGTCGCGCACCACGGTGAACGTCCACGGCTGGGCGTTCGTGGCGCTCGGCGCGCGCACCGCCGCGTCGATGAGCCCACGGATGGTCTCCTCGTCCACCGGCTGCGACGTGTAGTCGCGCACGGCGCGCCGGCCGCGGATCGCCTCGTCGAGGTCCATCGTCGCGATCCCTTCTTCTTCCCGCGGAGCCCGGACGCCCATCCCTGCCCGGACACGGAGGGGAGCGGGGCGCCACTGGCATGGACCCCGCTCCCCCGAGTCGAGCAGTCGGGCACGGGAGGCGTGGCCGCTCGTCGGTACGCAGCGTGCGTGCCGGGGCGGTCGGTCGGGAATGGCCGAGCGACCCGCGGAGCCGGGCCTTTGCGCCCGCCGAGGCGCCGGGATCGGATCCGTCCCGTCGGTCCCTGCATGCTCGGCCGCCAAGGCTCAGCGAGTGAGATGCGGTGGTCGCGGCGAGAGGCCTCGACCGTCCGGGGACGACGTCGACGACCGGGCAGCGTTGGTCACCGCGGCGCCGGGTTTCGCCGGGCGTGCCCGCCCTGGCGCACGTGGACAGGGAGCTGCCGACCGAGGGCAGGCGTCGTGAGGCCCGGTGTTGCTCAGCCCACCTGACGGACGCGCACGCCGAGCGCTTCGTGGACCGCACCTGGATCCCGGGTCTTCCGCCATCGGCGTCCGACGCGATAGTATTTGCATCAGCAACCACTTGGGCACCCCGGGAGACCCCATGACAGCTTCCGTCCCCGAAGCCATGCGCGATCTGTTCGACGATCCGGCGCTCGCGCACGTCTCCTATCTCAATGACGCGGGTCAGATCGTGACCTTCCCGATGTGGGTGGACTTCGACGGCACCGCTCTCACCGTCGGTTCGCCCGTGGGCTCGCGGAAGGGGCAGGCCGTTCGCCGCCGTCCGCAGGTGGCGGTGTCGATCGTGAGCACGAAGACCCCGTGGCACTGGCTCTCGGTCAGCGGTCGGGTCGTCGACATCCGGCCCGACGAGGAGCTCGCCTGGATCGACCGCATGTCGCTCAAGTACGTCGGGCAGCCCTACCAGCGGCGCAGCCCCCGGGAGGTCTTCACGATCGAGATCGACCGTGTCGGGCACTCCGGCTCGTGGGGAGGCTGACCCCGATGTCCTCGATCTCCGACCCCCAGCCGGCCGAGGCGCTCCTCCGCGCGTTGCGGCAGGTGCGCTCCGTCCGTTCCTTCCGCCCCGATCCCGTTCCCGATGAGTCGCTGACGGCGATCCTCGAGGTCGCGCGCTGGACGGGCAGCGGCTCCAACAGCCAGCCCTGGACGTTCGTCGTCGTGCGTGATCCGGCGACGCTCGGCGCGATCGCCGCGGCGTCGCCGAACGTGCGTCACGTCGCTGGGGCGGCCGCCGCGATCGTCATCGTCATGGACGGCGCCATGCCCGAGATCGAGACGTTCGACGAAGGGCGCGTCGCGGAGCGGATCCTGGTCGCGGCCACCGCACTGGGCCTGGCCTCGGCCATCGGCTGGATCATGCCGGCCGGGGCGGCCGCGGTCGCCGCTCTCCTCGGCGTACCGGAGGGCCGCCGGGCCCGGACCCTCGTGTCGCTGGGCTACCCCACCGAGGAGGGCGCCCGGCCCAAGTCCGCCCCGGGCACAGCGCGGCGACCCCTCGCGGAGATGGTGCGCTTCGAGCGGTTCTCCTGAGGGTTGCTCGGCTTCAAGGGCCGACGCGCGCGGTACGGGCTGCCGCGCCGCCGACTCGAGGTGGTTCGAGCCTCGGTGGCGGCGCGCACGCAAGACGCTATGGTTGGCTCCATGCAGACCAGCCGCATCGTCTCGGTCAATGTCGGCCTGCCGCGC
>CAIYQJ010000443.1 GCA_903928275.1 uncultured Chloroflexota bacterium | reverse complement strand
GGCGCGGGCCCCGATGCGACGGCCGCCGCGCGCGACGCCGCCGGCTCGGCCGCCCGCCCGGGCGGCTCCGGATCGGCCGCCGCCCGTTCCGTCGCGGGCACGGACGCCGGTGGCTCCGTCGCCGGGGCCGGGTCATCCGCGTCCGCCGCCTCGTCCGGTTCCGCTGCCGTTGTGCCGGAGAGCACCGGACAGCCGGTCCTCGCGCCCCTCACCGGGATCTTCTACGCGTCACCGTCGCCCTCCGCGCCGGCGTTCGTCAAGGTCGGCCAGGAGATCGTCGCCGGGCAGGTCATCGGCCTCATCGAGGCGATGAAGCTGTTCAACGAGATCAAGTCGGACCGCGCTGGCCGCGTCTCGCGCATCGTGGCGGTGACCGGCGCCCTCGTGAAGGCGAAGCAGCCGCTCATCGAGGTCGAGCCACTGTGAGCGGGCCCGCTTCCGCGCCCGGCGCCCCCACGCCCGACCTCGCGGTCGACCTCACCCCCGTGGCGGATCCTGTCCCCCAGGCTGGCTCCAATGCCGCGGGCGGCCCCGAGGCCGATGGTGGCTCCCATGCCGCAAGCCGCCCCGATGCCGATGGGGGTTCCCGTGCCGCGAGCCGCTCCAACGCCGCGGGCGGCCCCGAGGCCGCGGCGCCGTCGCGCCTCCCGCGGATGCCGCACGTCGGCGCGCCGCACATCCCGCACGTCGGCGCGCCGCACCTGCCAGCGCCGCACATGCCAGCGCCGCACATGCCGCACCTCGGGTCCGGGGCGAGCCCCGCCCCGCGCTACGCCCACGTGACCGGCTGGGGCGGCTATGCGCCGCCGCTCGTCCTCACGAACCACGACCTCGAGTCGATCGTGGACACGTCGGACGAGTGGATCACGTCGCGGACCGGCATCCGCGAGCGTCGGATCGCCGGCCAGGGCGAGACCACCGCGTCGATCGGTGCCGTTGCCGGGCTGCGCGCGATCGCCGTGGCCGGCCTCGAGCCGGACGACATCGACCTCATCATCGTCGCCACCCTCACCCCGGACTACCTGATGCCGTCGACCGCGGCGCTCGTGAAGCAGGGGATCGGGGCGACGCGCGCCGCCGCGATGGACGTCGCCGCGGCGTGCTCCGGGTTCGTCTACGGGTACTCCGTCGCCCACGCGCAGATCGTCGCCGGGCTCGCCCGCCACGTCCTCGTCATCGGTGCCGAGGTCCTCAGCCGCTTCCTCGACTACGCGGACCGCAACACCTGCGTGCTGTTCGGGGACGCGGCCGGCGCCGTGGTCCTCTCGGCGGCCTCCACGCCGGGCGGCGCGAAGGGGTTCGAGCTCACCGCCGACCCGTCGGGCGCCTACAAGATCTGGCTCCCCGTCGGAGGCGGCGCTGTGCCTGCGACCCCCGAGACAGTCTCCGGGCGCGGGCACTTCCTCCGCATGGACGGTCGCGAGACGTACCGGTATGCCACGCGGACGATCGCCTCGACCGCGCTGGCCGCCATCGATCGGGCCGGCTGGTCCCCCGAGGTCATCGACCTCCTCGTGCCCCACCAGGCAAACCTCCGGATCATCGAATCGGTCTCCAAGGGGCTCGGGTTCCCGATGGACCGGATCTTCGTGAACCTCGACCGATACGGGAACACATCGGCCGCCTCCGTCCCGCTCGCGCTCGCGGAGGCCGTGGCTGCCGGCAGGATCGACCCCGGCGACCGGATCGTGTTCGTGGCGTTCGGCGCCGGCTTCACCTCCGGGGCCGTCGCCCTGGAGTGGACAGCCGACCCCGCGGCATCCGTACGGGCGGATTCCATCGGGCCCGACGACATCACGATCCGCATCCCCGACGAGTGGGACAGCGTGGGCCCCATCCCCGAGATCCTCGTGCGAGCGTTCGCCGCGAAGGGCATCGACGTCGCCGTGCCCGCGCGCCGATCGGACGCTGGCTTGCAGCCGCCCGCCGCGGCTCCTGCGGCGCCCGCGCCTGAGGCTCCGGCCCCGGACGCGCCGCCCGCCGACGCCCACCTATCGCCCGGGGCGCTGGTATCCACTGCCGATGGCCCGAAACACGACCACCTATCG
>CAIYQJ010000442.1 GCA_903928275.1 uncultured Chloroflexota bacterium | reverse complement strand
CCCCGGGCACTGAGGCCGGCCGCGGCGATCCGGGCTTCGCGGCCGCTGAGGCCGCGGCCGCCGGCTCGCCCCACTTCTCCCTCGAGGAGGGGCTCGGCTTCCGGTTGGGCCGGACCCATCGTGCCCTCCGCGCGGCCTGGGAGACGAGGATCGTCGATCTCGGGCTCAGCGGCCCCCAGGCCAGCGTCCTGCGCGCGGTCGCCGAGCAGCCGGGCGTCGGTCTCCGCGAGCTCGCTCGCGTCCTGGGCACCGACCCGATGAACGCGAAGCGGCTGGTGGACGGGCTGGAGCAGGCGGGGCTGCTGGCGTCGGTCGACGACCCGGCGGACCGGCGACGCCGCGCGCTGGGGCCCACCGACGACGGGCTGGCGCTGAGCCGGACGGTGGAGAGCCGGGCCGCCGCCTGGCGCCGCGATCTCCAGGAGATGCTCGGGCGTGACGATGTCTCCCGACTCTGGCTGATCCTCGAGCGGATCGAGGAGGGGATCGCGGCCCTGTCCCGCCCGACGATCGACGGCACGGACGAGGCATCGCGTGGCTGAGCAGGCGGCCGTGCAGGCTGGCGTCGCCGTCGCGCCGGGCGCCAAACGCCCCATGGGGGCCGCGTTCGCGGTGCCGGCCTACCGCCGGTACTGGTCCAGCCAGCTCGTCTCCGGCATCGGCACGTGGGCGCAGACCGTCGCGCAGGCCTGGCTCGTCCTGCAGCTCACCGGGTCGGCCGTCGCGCTCGGCGCGGTGACGACCCTGCAGTTCCTCCCGATGCTCGTCTTCCCGCTGCTCGGCGGCGTCGTCGCCGACCGCCTCCCGCGGCGACGCCTGCTGCTCGCGACCCAGATCGGCGCCCTCGTCCAGGCGGTCGTGCTCGGCGCCCTCGTCTGGTCCGGGACGGTCCAGCTCTGGGAGGTCGGCGTCCTCGCGCTCCTGCTCGGGATGACGAACGCCTTCGGCAACCCGGCCCAGCAGGCGCTCGTGCCGGAGCTCGTCGGGCGCGATCTCGTGGGCAACGCGGTCGCACTCAACAGCATCCAGTTCAACCTCGCGCGGCTGCTCGGCGGGGCGATCGGCGGCGTGACCGTGGCGACCCTGGGGATCGCGGCCGCCCTGTTCCTCAACGCGATCAGCTACATCCCGGCGATCCTCGTGCTCGCCACGATCCGGCCGGCCTTCGTCTCGACGGCGGCCGTGGTGCGCCGCCACGTTGGGGCCGAGATCGGCGCGGGCCTCCGCTACGCGCTGGGCACGCCGAAGATCCGCACGACCCTCGCTCTCTTCGGCATCGTGGGCCTCCTCGGCTTCAACTGGACGGTCGCGGTCCCGCTGCTCGCGGTCTCCCTGGGCGCCGGCCCGACGGGTTTCGGCGCGCTCATGGCCGGCTTCGGTGCCGGCTCGCTCGTGGCTGGCGTCCTCCTCATGCGCACCCGCGCGGCGACCGAGCGGCGCCTGGTCGTAGGGGGCATCGCGCTCGGGGGCGTCCTCGTCCTGCTGGGGCTCTCGTCGTCGTACGCGGTCAGCCTCGCCCTGATGTTCGCAGCCGGCCTCGCCGGGATCACCGCGACGGTCACCGCCAACACGCGCCTCCAGCTGCTGACGCCCGACGTCTACCGCGGCCGGGTCATGAGCCTCTTCGTCATGCTCATGGCCGGGACGACGCCGATCGGCGCGCTCGTGCTCGGGACGATCGCCGACCTCTGGG
>CAIYQJ010000441.1 GCA_903928275.1 uncultured Chloroflexota bacterium | reverse complement strand
GACGACGCAGATCGGCCTCGCGATCGTCTACGCGGCGATGTCCATGCCCCTCGCGCTCTGGCTCATGCGGGCCGCGTTCGCCGCGATCCCCGCTGAGCTCGAGGAGGCGGCATTCCTCGACGGCGCGAGCCGACGCCAGACCTTCCTGCGGGTCACGCTCCCGCTCGCCGCGCCGTCGATCGTCGTCGCCGCGCTCCTCGCGTTCCTCATCGGGTACGCCGAGTTCGCGATCGGCTGGCTGTTCGTGGAGAAGGGGACGGACGTCACGCTCGCCATGGCGATGTCCGGCGCGGAGATCGGCGTCTTCGGTCCCACGTGGTCCCGGCTGGCCGCCCTCGTCCTCATGTCGATCGTGCCGGTCGTCATCGTCTTCGTCGTCCTGCAGCGGTGGTTCCTCCGCAGCCCGCTGTACGGCGCGACCGACACGTAGGCGCGTGGTCGCCGGTACCGAGGGCCTCACCGCGGGCGGCCCGCCGGCCAGGACGGCGTCGACGAGGCCTCGCTGCGGCCGGTGACCTGGTCAGGACGTCGGCCGTTCCTCCGCCGGCGGCTCCTCCGTCGCTCGATCCTCCGTCGCCCGGACCGCCTCCACGACGATCCGCCACGCCTCTTCCCGGGAGAGCAGGTCCGGGCCCTCCGCGGCGGGGGCCGCACCCGTCCGCACGAAGAGGTCGCGGATGCCGGCCGCCGCGGCGTCCGTCACCGCGATCGACAGGTCGTCGGATGAGCGGCGGGCGATCCCGCCGAGGGGGATCCAGATGTGCGATCGCGCCCGCCGCGGCTCGACGGCCCGCGCCACCCGTTCCGCCCACTGCCGCACGTACGGGCGGGCCGCCCTGCCGCGAGCCGCCCAGTCCGGATCGGTGCCCAGGCCGTCCACGTAGGGCAGCGCCGCGAGGTCATCGAACGGCAGCGCCTCCGGCTCGTCGGCGTCCGCGGGCAGAAGCGTGACGACGTTCGACAGGCCGTACGCGCGCGCCTCCGCGAAGCCTGCGCCGAGCAGCCCGGCGAGCGACCGCTGCCGGAACAGCCGCAGCTCCGGCGTCAGCCGATCGGGCATCGCGCCCCCCGGCGCGCCGTGCCGGTGGCCGGTCCAGGCCTCGACACAGGCCTCGCACGTGCACGACCATGTGCTCGCGGCGCTCGTCCTCCAGCGGTCCGCGCCGGGGATCCAGAGATGTGGCCCGTCCCACAGGATCCCGTTCGCGCCGGTGGGGGCGACGACGCCCAGCCATCGATCCAGCCACGCGCCGGTCCGCGAGTCGTTGGGGCACGCCGCCGGGACGAGCGCGCCGTCCGAGAGCCGCTGCCGGATCTCCGGATCGCGTGCGACCGAGAACGACACGGCGTCACCGCGGAGCAGGCCGAGGGCGCCGCGGAGGTCCACGAGCGTCTCGAGGCCCCGGTCACGCGAGGCCGCCACGATCGCCGCCACGTGGGCGGGTCGGTAGGCGAGGTCCTCCTCGGTCACGCGGTGCATGACGACGGTCGCGCCGGCGGCCACGATCGCATCGAGGTCGCGGGCGACGTGATCGGGCCGATGACACCCGTGGTAGCCGACGCCGAGCCGCATGCGCGCGATAGTAGGCGCCCGCGCGTGGCGGCGTCCCGGCGACGATCGTGGGCTCAGGCGGTCGCGGAGATCCCCCGCACGGCCAGCCAGGCCTCGATCCGCCCGGCGACCTCTTCCCAGCCGTCCTGGGCGATGATCCAGTGCGTGCGTCCGGCGAACTCGACGAAGTCCGTGGGCGCGGTCGACCGCGCGTACTTCCGATGCGTGCGCCGCACGACCGACGCCGGGACGATCCGGTCGTCGCCACCGGCCACGATGAGGAGCGGCGCCCGGTCCGACCGCCGGAAGTCCACCCTGCACGGGCCGTGAGGCGACAGGAGCGAGAACGCGCCCTGGAAGAAGACGCGCCCGCTCTCCGGCGTCACGTGCCGCTCGTACGCCGCGCGCTGTTCGCCCGGCGGCAGCGAGTGCACGAAGGCGTACCGGAACCGCGCGAAGGACCAGCGGACCGCCTTCCGCCACCCACGCCACGTGAGCAGCACCGACGCGAGCGCGCGGAACGCGCTGGGCTCGTAGACGAGGACGCCACGCGGCGGAGCCGGGTCGATCGCGACGCCGGCGGCCCCGAGCCCGCGGTCGAGCAGGATCTGGGCGAAGAGGCCGCCGAACGAGTGGCCGATGAGGATCAGCGGTTCGTCGAGGCCGCGGACCACGCTCTCGTAGTGGGCGACGATCTCCCCGACCCCCAGGCCGGCCAGGGCGGAGGGATCGCGCCGGATCTCGTCGATCGGCCGGTCCTTGCCGGGCCACGCGGGCGCGATGCACCGGTAGCCGCGCTCCTCGAAGTACGGGATGAAGCGTTCCCAGCAGAGCGGGGTCACCCACGCGCCGTGGATGAAGACGATGGTCTTGATGAGCGGCCCTCCACATCCGGGTGATCGGAGGACGCGGGACGCGGCATCCGGGTGGGCAACGGTACACGGGTGGCCGCGCGACGCCCAGCCTGCGTCCGGCCCGGGCCCGGCGATCGGCCGGGCCCATCCCCGGCGTTCGCGTTCAGACCGCCTGCGCGTGGACCGCCGGCTCCGCGCCGGGCGCCGGCTCGAACCGGACGACGAGCGCGATCACGACCCCGCGAGATGCTCCGCGAGGAGGCGCACGACGAACGCGTGGTCCTCGACCTGGGGCAGGCCCGACACCACGACGCTCCCGACGAACCCGGCACCGCGGACCCGGAGCGGGAAGGCGCCGCCGTACGCCGCATACCGGTCGCCGAGCCGGTGCTTCTCGTCGAACGAGACGCCATCCTGCTCGTGGGCGAGTCGAACGAGGAGCGAGCTCTGCTCGAAGAGGTGCACGACCCGCGCCTTCCGGGAGGCCCAGTGGTCGTTGATCGCGGCGCTGCCCGGGGCGCCGGCCGAGTAGACGAGCCGCTCTCCGGCGCGAACCTGGATCGTGAGGGGCAGGCCGCGCTCGACCGCGTCGTCGTACATCCGCGCCCCGAGCGCGTGGAGTGACACGAGGTCGGCGGTCGGCAGGACGAGGACGCGCTCCTGCTCCTCGAGGTCCGCGATGGTGGGAGCGCCGCTGCCAGGGCCCGTCTCGTCCACGTCTCCTCCTTCGATGCGCCTCTGCGGATGATACGGGCGAAGCGGCGGCCGCCGTGGGCGGCGATCTCCGATCTCCGGTCGGCCCCGGGCCCGGCCCCCGCGACGTGTGTCGTCTCCGTCGCGCCGGGGCGCCGCACCGTCCGGGCCCGCGCTTGGCATCATGGCGCGACGGGCCGCGATCCAGCGGCAGGGGGAGAGGGGACGATGACCGGAGAGCTCGCACGGATCCCCTGGTACCCGCTCGTCCTGCCGGTCTTCTGGGGTGCGGTCGGGATCTTCGCCCTGGAGATCGCCCGGCATCTCCGGCTGTCCGCGGTCGTCCGGCCCTCGCGCCCGTTCGACCATGTGCCGCGCCGCGTCGCGGCGCTCGTGCGGTACGCGCTCGTCCAGACGCGCATGTTCCGGGACCCGCGCGCGGGCGTCATGCACTACGCGATCTTCGCGGCGTTCGTCCTCCTCTCCATCGGCATCGCGAGCGCGGCAACCTTCGGGCTCATCGAGGCGGTGCTCGCGGCGCCGTTCGACGGGGCGATCTGGGCCGCTCTCCTGTTCCTCCGCAACGTCGCGGCCATCGCGGCACTCTTCGCCGTGGCGTACGCGATCTTCCGGCGCGTCGTGCTCCGGCCGCCCCGCCTCACGCTCTCGCGGTCGGGGGTCGTCATCCTCCTGCTCATCGGGGGCATCGTCGCCGCCGATCTCGCCGCGCTCACCTTCGAGGCGGCCGCGTACGGCCCGATCCCCGGCGCCGTGGTGACGAACGCCATCGGTGCGCAGCTCGCCGGGCTGGACCCCGCCGCCCTCCAGGCGCTCTTCGGCATCTGCTGGTGGGCGCACGTCCTCTGCGTGGTCACGTTCCTCGTCTGGCTGCCGATGACGAAGCACCTCCACGTCGTCACGAGCTTCTTCAACGTCTACCTGCGGAAGCTCGAGCCACGCGGCCAGCTGCCGGGGATGGACCTCGAGGCCGAGGACGCGACCTTCGGCCTGCGCACGCTCGCGGACCTCGGCTGGAAGGACATGCTCGACGGCTTCACGTGCACCGAGTGCGGGCGATGCCAGGACGCGTGCCCGGCGTGGGCGAGCGGGAAGCCGCTCAACCCCAAGCTCCTCGTCATGGGGATCCGCGAGCTCGCGTCGGAGGCCGAGCACGGCCTGCACCTCATCCCGAACTCGCCCGGCGTCCGCGCGTACCGCCCGGAGCTCGACGATAGCCTCCGCCCGTCGGCGGCCGCGCTGCCGCTCGTCGACGGCGCCATCCCGTACGACGCCGTCTGGGACTGCGTCACGTGCGGGGCCTGCGTGGAGGCGTGCCCCTTGCTCATCGAGCACGTCGACAAGATCGTCGGCATCCGGCGCAACCTCGTCCTCGAGGACGGCCGGTTCCCGCAGGAGCTCACGCCCGCCTTCCGCGGCATGGAGAACGCCGGCAACCCATGGGGCCAGCCCGCGAGCGCCCGGCTCGACTGGACGAAGGGCCTGCCGTTCGGGGTACCCGTCGCGGCGGACCTCGCCCGCGTCGGTCGTATCGACGAGATCGACGTCCTCTACTGGGTGGGCTGCGCGGCCGCCTTCGACGAGCGCAACCGACGGGTCGCGCGTGCCGTCGCCACGTGCCTCCACGCCGCCGGCATCCGCTTCGCCGTGCTGGGCCAGGAGGAGGCGTGCACCGGCGACCCGGCGCGTCGCATGGGCAACGAGTACGTCTTCCAGATGCTCGCGATGCGCAACGTGGAGACGCTCGCGAAGTACGGCCCGCCGGCGATCGTGACCGCCTGTCCGCACTGCTTCAACACGCTCTCGAACGAGTACGGCGCGTTCGGCGGGCGCTACGCGGTCACCCACCACGCGGCGTACCTCGCGGGGCTGCTCGCCGAGGGGCGGCTCGCGACGCTCGCGCCCGACGGACCCGCGACCCGGAGCGTCACGTTCCACGATTCGTGCTATCTCGCCCGCTACAACGGCGTCGTCTCGGCGCCGCGCGAGGTCCTGGGGGCGGTGGCCGGGATCCAGCTGCGCGAGATGGATCGCCACGGCCGGCAGACGGCCTGCTGTGGCGCCGGCGGCGGGCGCATGTGGATGGAGGAGACGCGCGGGACGCGGATCAACGAGGAGCGCAGCCGCCAGGCGCTCGCGACCGGCGCGGGCACGCTCGCGACGAGCTGCCCGTTCTGCATGACGATGCTCCGCGACGGGCTCGCGTCGGCCGCACCCGCCGGCGCCGACGGACCCGCCATCACGACCCTCGACATCGCGGAGATCCTCGCGCAGGCGGCCGTCCCGGGTCCGGCCGCCATGTCGGGCGGCGCACAGCGCGCGGGGCGACACCTGCCAGTCGTCGGATAGGAGGTCGGTCTCCCGCCGACGGTCGGTTCGGACGCAGTGCCGGACGATCTGGAGTGTGGCCCGGGGAAGCTGACCCGCCCTGCCCGCAGGGCGGCGCGTCTCTGCGCGATCCCTATCCGCCGGTGATGAAGCGCCAGATGGCGCCGAGCGCATCGAGGAAGGTGAACGCGTCGAACACGCGTCCGACATGGAGCGCCCACTCCTGGATGAGCTTGAGGACGAGCAGCGGCGCGAGGACGGCGGCAGCCCGCGCCGGAGTCCAGGCGAACGCGGGGCGGAAGTGGGCCACCGTGACGACCGCGAGGAACCAGAACTCGAACAGGTTCGGGACGAAGAACAGCAGCTCGCGTGGAGCGCCCGCCTCGAACGCGATGAACCCGACCAGCCGGAACAGGTACAGGGCGATCGAGATGCGCTTCTCGAGCGGCCGGAAGTCCCGGATCGCCACGATGAGGAAGGCCGCGAGGTAGACCTGGTCGGCCCACTTGTCGAAGCTCTGGTAGTCCGGCCATCCGCCGAGGTTGAGCGGCGTGAGCAGGTCGAACAGGAGCAGGTCGCAGAGGTCCACGGCGATCGCGATCCAGGCGCCCCAGAACGGCCAGCGCAGCACGACCAGGGATCCCAGGATCCGGTAGAGCCCGACGATCGCGACCTCGGGCGTCATGTGAACGCTCCCGGCATGTCACGCGGCGCGACGTCCGACCGACCGGCCCGTGACCGCCGCGTGAAGGACGACCCGGCGCCAGTGTGAGCCCCGGCGCACCCCGCGTGCACGCCGCGCGACCCCTCGGTGACGAGGCCGGCCCGGGCGGTGCCGAACCCGGCATCGACGGGGCCTCGAGTCGTCACTCGACTCCCGGGGCAGGTGCGACGCGCTCCGCCTCACCCCCGCGAGCCCGGTCCGAACCGCGGTACGGTACGGGCAGTGGACCGTCGCAAGTGGCTGATCCTCTCGAGCGTCTCCGTGGGGACGTTCATGGCCACACTGGACGGCAGCATCGTCAACATCTCGCTGCCGCGGATCCAGGAGGCGTTCGGCGTCGACCTCGCCACCGTGGAGTGGGTGGTCGTGGGCTACCTGCTGGTCGTCGGCGCCGTGCTGCTGCCGTTCGGGCGCCTCGGCGAGGTGCTCACGTTCAAGCGCGTCTACCTCGCGGGGTTCGCCGTGTTCACCGTCGCGAGCGCCCTCTGCGGCGCGGCGCCGACGACCGAGGTCCTGATCCTGTTCCGGCTTCTCCAGGGCCTCGGCGCGGGCATGCTCCAGGCGATGGGTCCGGCGATCATCGCGCGGACGTTCGGCCCGGGGGAGCGCGGCCGGGCGCTGGGGATCAACGCGATCAGCGTCTCGATCGGGCTGAGCCTGGGCCCGGTCCTCGGCGGCCTCCTCACCGAGGTGGGGTCGTGGCGGGCGATCTTCCTCGTGAACATCCCCGTCGGCATCTTCGCGATCGTATGGGCGAGGCGGGTCCTGCCGGCCGAGCGGCCGGGCGAGGGCCAGTCGTTCGACGTCGCCGGCGCTGCCCTCTCCTCGATCGCGGTCTTCGCCCTCCTGCTCGCGCTCATCGACGGCCAGTCCTGGGGCTGGACCAGCCCCGCCACGATCGGCCTGCTCGTCGCGTTCGTCGCCTTCGGCGCGGCCTTCCTCGTCGTCGAATCGCGCGCCGCCCAGCCCATGATCGACCTGGGACTCTTCCGGATCCGGGCCTTCTCGGCCGGGCTCGCGAGCGTGATCATCGTCTTCGCCGGAGGGTTCACCGCCACGTTCCTGCTCCCGTTCCTCCTGGAGCAGGGCTCGGGCTTCACGCCGCTCCAGGCCGGGCTGCTGCTGGTCCCGATCCCGATCATGACGGCGCTGGTCGCACCGTTCAGCGGCTCGCTCTCCGACCGGATCGGGCCGCGCGTGCCGGCGAGCCTCGGGGTCGCGATCATGGCGGTGGGCCTGCTCTCGCTGACCCAGCTGCCCACCGCGTTCGCCGTGCCCGACCTGGTGTGGCGGCTCGCCCTCATCGGGGTGGGGCAGGGCATGTTCATGAGCCCGAACTCGAGCGCGGTCCTCGGCTCGGTGCCGCGTCGCCGGATCGGCACCGCGTCCGGGACCCTCGCCCAGGCGCGGATCGACGGCCAGGCGCTCGGCATCGCGATCAGCGGCGCGATCGTCGCGATGCGACTGCCCGTGCACGCGGCCGCACTGGCCGGGACGATGGCGCCGGCGGCGGCGGCGCAGGCGGCGTTCGCGCTCGCGATCCACGACGCGTTCATCGTCGCGGGCATCCTGTGCGCGTTCGGGATCGTCACGAGCGCCGTCCGCGGGCGGGTCGCCGTGGTCACCGTGGAGCGGGTGCCGCCATCCGAGGATGCGCCCGCCTGAGCCGGCCCGGTCGCGGGCACCACGGGTGTCGCCCGCGTGCCGCCGGACGCGCGACGAGTCCGCGTCGCCCGCGTGCCGCCGGACGCGCGACCACTCCGCG
>CAIYQJ010000440.1 GCA_903928275.1 uncultured Chloroflexota bacterium | reverse complement strand
GTCAGGCGAGGCTGATCTCGACGATCCCCGGCCCCACCTTTCGCCCGACCTCGACGGGGAGCTCCGCGTCGTAGGCGACGCCCGTCCGGAGCTCCATCGGGAGCGCCGAACGGCCGCCACCCTGGGGCACGTGGATGACGACGGTCGTCGCCCCGGGGCGCTCGCGCAGGACCTCGCGAACGCCCTCCATGGCATGGACGAGCGCGTCGGGAGCAGCGCCGCCGGCGAACCTGACATGCAGGACGACCCGCGGGCCCGCCTCGCGCGGAGCGGTGGGGGCGGCGGCCGCGGCGAGGGTGCGATCGCGCGCCTCGTCCGGCAGCGGCGGCTCGTCGTCCTCGGGCCCGGCCGCATCGACTCCGGCGGGTTGCGGGTGCGCGGACCACGGTACCGGCGGATCCTCGTCCGCCGACGCGCGCAGCGGGGACGCGGCAGGGACTCGGCGGTCGCCGCCGCCGTCGCGCGCAGAGCCGTCGCGCGCATCGCTGCCGACCGGACCGTTCGCGGCCCGGCCCGGTCCCGGGCCGTCCCCGATCCCCCGCGACCGCGAGCGGTCGCCCTGGCCGCGCGACCGGCGGCGCTCGCCCGCGGCGACCTCGCCCGCGAACCGCTCCTCGCCCATCTGCTGCACCTCGTCCCACGAGCGGACGAGGTCCGCGAGGAGCTGGACCTCCTCTCCGCGGTGATCGATGCGGCCCGCGACGAGGACGATGACCCCCTCGACCCACGTCTCGCGCGTCTCCTCGTACGTGCGCGGGAAGACGAGGACCTCGATCGCGCCCTGGAGGTCCTCGACCGTCGCGACGGCCATCGTCGCCTTCGCCTTGGTCACGAGCGTCCGCATGCCGGTGATGACGCCGCCGACGACGACACGCTGGCCGTCGAGCTGCTCGTCGCGGAGGTCGCCGCTGTACGCGGTCACGATCCGGGCCATCTGCTCCTCTACCTCGCCGAGCGGATGGTCGGACAGGTACAGGCCGAGGAGCTCCTTCTCCCAGCGGAGGCGCTCGCGGCCGCCGGCCGGCGGCTCGTCGGGCAGCGGCTTCTCGAGCGCCGCCGGGTCGGTGGCGAGATCGAAGAGGCTCGTCTGGCCGCTCGCCTTGTCGCGCTGCGATGCCTGGGCAGCCGCCAGGGCGTCGTCGAGCCCCACGAGCAGCTGCGCGGGGTGCCCGAGGTCCTCGAGCGCGCCGACCTTGATGAGCGATTCGAGCACGCGCTTGTTCGCCAGTCGCAGGTCGATCCGCGTGCAGAGGTCCGCGAGCGACCGGAAGCGGCCCCCCTCTTCGCGCGCCGCGATGATCGACTCGATGGCACCCTCGCCGACGTTCCTGACCGCCAGCAGGCCGAACCGGATCGCGTCGACCTCGACCGTGAACTCGACCGATGACCGGTGCACGTCCGGCGGGAGGACCCGGATCCCGAGGCGCCGGCACTCCGCGACGGCGGCCGCAACCTTCTCCTCCCGGTCCCGGAACGCGGTGAGGACGCTCGTCATGTACTCGACGGTGAAGTTGGCCTTCAGGTATGCCGTCTGGTACGCCACGAGGCCGTAGCAGGTCGCGTGCGCCTTGTTGAACCCATACCGCTCGAACGGCTCGAACGCCTTGAAGACAGCGTCGATCGTGTCCGGCGGGACGCCCCGCTCCGCCGCCTGCGTGACGAACTGCTCGCGCATGGACCGGAGGACCGCGCTCTTCTTCTTCCGGATCGCGTACCCGAGGGTGTCGGCCTCGGGACCCGTGAAGCCCGCGAGCGCCATCGCCGCGGACATGATGTCCTCCTGGTATACGAAGATCCCGTAGGTCCGCTCGAGGTACGGCTCGAGCAGCGGATGGAGGTAGGTCACCTTCTCCAGCCCGTGCTTCCGCCGGATGTACTGCGGGATGTTCTCCATCGGCCCGGGCCGGTACAGGGCGACCATGGCGGCCAGGTCGAAGACCGACGAGGGCCGGAGCTCGCGGATGTACCGCCGCATCCCGGCCGACTCGAGCTGGAAGACCCCCGTCGTCTCGCCCGACGCGAGCAGCTCGAACGTCCGGGCGTCGTCGAGCGGGATCGCGTCGAGGTCGATCGCCACGGCCCGCTCGGCACGGATCATGTCGACCGCGTGGCGGAGGATCGTCAGGTTCGACAGGCCGAGGAAGTCGAACTTGAGGAGCCCGAGAGCCTCCACGCCGTGCATCTCGTACTGCGTCATGAGCGCGTCCGAGTTCGTCGCGCGCTGGAGCGGCATGAGGTCCGTGAGCGGCTCTCGACTGATCACGACGCCGGCGGCGTGTGTCGACGCGTTCCGCGCCACGCCCTCCAGCTGCTCTGCGAAGTCGACGATCCGGTGGACGCCGGGGTCGCCGTGGTACATCTCGCGGAGCTGGGGCGAGATCGCAAGCGCCTCCTCGAGGCGGATGCCGAGCTGGTTCGGGACCGCCTTCGCGATCCGGTCCACCTCGCCGTAGCTGTGGCCGAGGACGCGGCCCACGTCGCGGATGGCGGCCCGCGCGAGCATCGTGCCGAAGGTGATGATCTGGGCGACGTGATCGGAGCCGTACTTGCGCGTGACGTACGCGATGACCTCGTCGCGCCGGCCGTCCTCGAAGTCGACGTCGATGTCCGGCATCGTCACGCGGTCCGGGTTGAGGAACCGCTCGAACGGCAGGCGGTAGTGGATCGGGTCCACCGGGGTGATGCCGAGCGTGTACGTGACGATCGAGCCGGGCGCACTCCCGCGGCATGTCGTCTGGATGCCCTGCTCGCGGGCGAACCGGACGAAATCGGCCACGATGAGGAAGTAGCCCGCATACCCCATCCTGAGGATGACGCCGAGCTCGTACTCGAGGCGCTCCCGCACCACCGGGCCCGGGTCGCCGTACCGGGCGACGAGCCCGCGCTCGCACTCCTCGCGCAGCCACGACTCCACGGTGTGCCCGGCGGGGATCGGGAAGGACGGGATCCGCGTCTCGCCGATCGGGAGGCGCAGGTCGATCATCTCCGCGATGCGGCGCGTGTTGAGCAGGGCCTCGCGCTGGTCCGGGAACAGCGCCTCCATCTCCGCCGCGGACTTCAGGTAGAACTCGGCCGACTCGAACCGCATCCGGCCGGGCGTGTCGATCTGGCTGCCCGTGCCCACGCACAGGAGGACGTCGTGCGCCTCCGACTGCGACTGGTGGACGTAGTGGAGGTCGTTCGTCGCGACGAGCGGCAAGTCCACCTCCGGCGCCAGCCGGAGGAGCTGCTCGTTCAGGCGGCGCTGCTCCGGCAGGCCGTGGTCCTGCATCTCGAGGAAGAAGCGGCCCTTGCCCAGGATCTCCCCGTACTCGCCGGCCAGCCGCCGCGCCGACTCCCAGTCGTCGACCTCGAGCGCCTTCGGGATCTCGCCGCCGAGACACGCGGATAGCCCGATGAGGCCGGCCGAGTGGCGGGCGAGGTGCTCCCGGTCGATGCGCGGCTTGTAGTAGTAGCCGTCCACGTGCGCGTCGGTCACGAGCCGGCAGAGGTTCCGGTAGCCGACGTCGTCCTGGGCGAGCAGGACGAGGTGGAACGGCTGGGCGTCGGCCTTCCCCTCCTTGTCCCCCATCGATCGCCGTGCGACATACGTCTCCACGCCGATGACCGGCGAGATGCCGCGCGCCAGCGCCGCCTGGTGGAACGCGACGGCGCCGTAGAGCGCCCCGTGGTCGGTGAGACCGAGGTGCGAGAAGCCCAGCCGCTCGGCCTCGTCCACGAGGTCCGTGATCCGGCCGAGGCCGTCGAGCAGCGAGAACTCCGAGTGCGTGTGGAGGTGGACGAAGTCGTTCGGTGCGATGGTCACGGGACGGAATGGTAGACCGGGCAGGACGTCCCGGCCCACGCGGTCCCGGTCGGTCGCCGGCGGCCCCGCGAGTCGGCGCTCTACCAGTGGATGGAGTCGAGGAACCAGCGCAGCGCCGCGTCGAACTCGTCGGGCGTCTCGAGGGCCGGGACGTGACCGGCGCCGGCCACCAGCCGCAGGGCGCCGCCGCGCGTCGCCGCCAGGAAGGCGCCCTCGTCGCGGCGGAACAGCGGGTCGTCGGCCCCGTTGAGCAGCAGGACCGGTCCCGGATACGCCCGCAGCTTGGGGATGAACTGCTGGCCGATGATGTCGCGCACGGCGTTCCGGCTCCCGTTGAACAGCAGCCCGCGGCCCGCTCCGGCGCGGGCGGGGGCCCCGGCGGCGATCGAGCGATAGGCGCGGGAGCGCACCCGGTCGGTGACCCGGGCGCGGATCCGCTCGCCGGCGAGCGAGCCCACGTACGCGACGGACCGGTGCGGGATCGTGAGCAGGCGGCGCGGCTCCAGGCTCGCGTTCGAGACCACGAGGCCGGCGGTCGCGTCCGGGTACCGCATGGCGTACTCGATCGCGACGTACCCGCCGAGGGAGTGGCCCACGACCACCGCCCGACCGTCCGGCGTCTCACCCCGGACGATCGTCGCGAGGCGGTCGACGAAGGGATCGAGCCCGAAGGGCACGTGGGCGAGCGCGCCGTGGCCCGGGAGGTCGACGGCGATCGTCCGGTGGTCGGCCGCGAAGACGCGCAGCTGACGGGTCCAGGCGGAGCGGTCAAGGCGCGTGCCGTGCAGGAACAGCAGCGCCGGGGCGCCGACCGGACCGTGCGCCTCGAAGTCCCCCATGGAGCCCATCCTACCCGACGGCACCGGCGCGGCAGTCACCCCGGTGGTCGTGCGGGACGGACCGGCGGGGCGCGCCGCGGCTACAATCCGTCCGAGCGTCTCAAGACGCGATGTGCGCCGCACGCCCGTCCGCGGAAGGGCGACCGCTCGGCGCCGATGGAGGAGAAGGATGCGCAAGCTCTCGTTCACGACCATGCTCGCCGTGGTCGCCATCGTGGCGGCCGCATGCTCGAGCTCGGCCACCACGGCCCCCACCGCCGCGCCGAGCGCGGCCCCCGCCACGGCCGCGCCCGCCACCGCAGCACCGG
>CAIYQJ010000439.1 GCA_903928275.1 uncultured Chloroflexota bacterium | reverse complement strand
CGATCAGGACGGTCTGCTTCTCGTCCGCCACCACCGTGACGGAATGGCCGTTGACCGTGAGGCCCACCTTCTTCACGCGTCTCGCCCTCTGCTGCGCGCGGCCGGACCAGGGTACGGCTGCGACCGGGAAGCACTCGACGGCGGCCCGTCGCCGGGAACCGCCGGCCCACACTGTGCCGGTCCACGCGCCCTGGGCGGCCAGTGCCGGAGGTCCCGAAAACGGTGGGGTCGTGCCGCGGGCACCTCGGCCGCCGGGCGACGGCCGGCGCCGCACCGCGGCGATTCCGCCTCTACCGGCGGGTCGCCTCCGGCCTCGCCGCGCCCGGCGCCGCAACCACCTGAGCCGTGCCCGGCGCCGCAACGCCGCGCTGCCGGTCGCACGCCGCCCCGCCGCCGTCGGGTGCACCCCTGTCATCCATGCACCCGGGGAATGGACGCCAGGCAGGACGAGCCGTTTCGAGGGGTCGCGGTCAGTGCGGCGGCATCCCGGCGGCCGCGGTCCCGCACGGATCCGGGTGCTGACTCCCGTCACCGGCGCTCGAGGAGCCCGTGCGCGGGAACGATCGCGGCCGTCCATTCCCCCGGTGCATGGATGACATCCGGGGAGCCCGGTCGGGGCCGGGTCCCGAGGCGAGGGCCGGGGGCGTCGGGGGCGAGGTGGGGCCAGTGCCGGGGCGAGGGGTCTGCTCGTCGCCGGGGCCGCGGCCGTTCAGTGCGCCCGGCCCATCGGCCCAACGCCCCTCCGACGCATCGCCGCTCTCACGACGCGATCAGATCGTCACCCTGTGACGCCTATCGGCGCGGCCGACCGCATTCCTGCTCATGTCGTCACGGGGCGACGATCAGACGGTGGCGGGCACCGGTCGGGTGCCCTCGGCCGGGTCGCCGCCGCCTCCGCCACGCTCGCCGAGCGCGCTCGCGGCCGCGCGGGACCCGCGAGCCGGCATCATCGACCGTCTAACGGTCACCGGGTGCCGATTTGAGAAGAGCACGGGCGGAGGGCGGCCCGCGACGAAGGGGTGGTCGGCGGCGGAGGGGCGGCCCCACGGGCGGAGGGGTGGCTCGCGCCGGAGTGGCGGCTCGCGCAGGAGGGGCGGCGGCGCGCGGCTGGGTCGATGCGCCACGGCCGGGCAGATGGGCCGCCGCACCTGGCTCCCGACCGGCAGCGCCGCCCCCGAACTCCCGGCCCGCGGCGCCACCCCGCGCCGCTCAGGCGACCAGCGAGAGGACGAGACAGGCCTGCCCGACGTGGTAGAGGACCATGACCGCGATCTCGGCGCATGGCCGCCGCCGCACGAACCGGCCGTCCGCGAGGATCGCGTCGGATGCGGCGAAGAGCCCGGCGCCGACGATCGCGAGCGAGAGCGCGGACCCGGCGGCCAGGGTGACCATGGCGGTGATGGCGGCCATGTACGCGACGACGGGCCGCACCAGCGAGCCGCGGCCGGATGTGCGCAGCGCCGGGAGGACCCGGCGAGCGAGGACGGCGTCGAAGACGACCATCACCGCCAGGCCGGCGACCAGCGGAACGACGCTCACCCCGCCGACGAGGAACCCGACCGCGTAGGCGACGTGCGCGAGGAGGAAGATCGCGAGCCCGGCGGCGAACCCGCGCGGCGAGAGCAGAGCCACGTCGCCGACGAGCGAGCAGACCAGCCCGACGACGAACCAGGCTCTGACCGCGGGGTCCCGCGGCTCAAGCGTGATCGCGACCGCCACGAGGAGGACGAGGACCAGCGGCTTCGTGAACAGGCGCGCGGACGGCGTCGCCCGGGGACGGCCGGCTTCGTGGGGCCGGGACGCGTCGCGTGCCACGACGACCCAGTCGGCCCCTGCGGCGACTGCCGCCATGGCGAGGAGCGCGATCGAGGCAGGCGTGAGGCTGCCGGTCACCGGCGCCTCGCGGCCGGCCGCGGCGGGACGGGTGGCGGGCGCCTCGCCCTCACGCCTCGGCGCGCGGGTACGACCCGAGCACGCGGAGGAGCGTGGTCGCGGGCCGCAGGCGCTCGAGCGCCCGGGCCATGGCGGGGGTGTCCGCTTCCGCATCGACGTCCACCCAGAACACGTACTCCCAGGCCCGCTCCAGGCTCGGCCGTGACTCGAGCTTGCTCATGTTCAAGCCCGCCTCCGCGAGGATCGCGAGGCACCGCAGCAGCGCCCCGGGCTCGTTCCGGACGCCCATGACGATCGTCGTCCGCCAGCCGCGGGCGCCGGCCTGGACCGCGAGCGGCTCGCGGAGCCACGCGTCCGCGAGAGGGCCGTCGCGGCGCGCCACCACGAGGAAGCGCGTCCGGTTGTCCGGCACGCTCTCGATGCCGTCCGCGAGGATCTCGAGCCCGGCGAGCCCGGCGGCGCGGGGCGACAGGACGGCCGCCGCGGCGGCCTCACGGCGGTCCGCGATCGACCGG
>CAIYQJ010000438.1 GCA_903928275.1 uncultured Chloroflexota bacterium | reverse complement strand
CCGCGCGGGCGGCCGGCGCGTCGGGATCGTCGGGTCCGCCGCGACGGACCCGACCGCGTCGCAACCGAGGGACCATTGCGGCCATGCCACGATCGTGCGGAACCCCTCGGCCCGGTACAGCGTGAGGGCGCCCGCGTTCGCCACGACCACCGACAGCTCGGCGCGGTCAAGGCCGAGATCGCGGAACCGCGCGAGCGACCAGCGCAGCAACGCCCGGCCCACGCCGATCCCGCGCAGCCGCGGCAGCACCCCGATGAGCCTCACCTCGCCGAAGCGAAGACCGGCCTCGCCATCCGCGACGCTGGTCCGGACGAACCCGACCGGCGTACCGGGATCGTCCACGAGGGCGACGATGGCGATCCCGGCAGCGTCGAAGTCCGGCCGCGCATGCGCGCGCGCGACGGCGGCGACGTCCCACCTGGCTGGCGTCGGATGCTCCGCGAACGCGGCGTTGATCATCGCCACGTACCGCGCGACGTCATCGCGCGCCGGGTCGTAGGTCGTCACGACGATCGTCGGCGGGAACACGGGCCTCGGCACCGACATGAGGCCGTCCAGCCGCATCCGCGTGAGCGTCGCCCGATACTCGAACCCGAGCGCCTCCGCGAATCGCCTCCCGGGCGTGTCCCGGGCCGGTTCGCCCCCGCCGGGTACGTAGAGGAGCAGGTACGGGTCGCCGCCTTCCCGGGCCAGGTCCAGCCCGGCCGCCACGAGCGCCCGCCCATGCCCGCGGCGGCGGTGGCCCGGAGATACCGCGAGCAGATTCTCGTCCGGTGCGAGGACGCCGATGACGGGCGCGTCGCGCGCGGTCCGGTCGATCGCGACGAGCGTCCCGGATGGATCGGCGGCCACCGCCCGGGCATAGCCGTCAACGGCTGCCTCGTCGATCCCCTCCCATGCGACCTCGTGGACGCACGCCAGCCAGATCCCGCGCATCGCCTCCGCGTCGTCCGCCGTGGCACGCCGGACGGAAGAGCCGTTGCGAGCGAGGGCCGTATCGCCGTGCGACCTCATCAGCTGTGCGTGACACTCGCCCGTGGCGATCGGCCGTCACCCGGCCGGCCGTCCGGGAGCGCCGCGACGAGGGCGAGCGCCGCGACCGCGAAGACCAGCACGAGCGCCCAGCCGACGACGACGCCGGCCGCGTCGGCGGTGATCCCGAGGGCGAGCGGGGCGACCACGACCGCCAGCCCCGACGCGAGCGCGAGGCGCGTGCCCGCGAGCGCCAGCTGTCGATGGGCGGCGGCGAGCGCCGCGGAGGTCCCGAGCGGGTAGAGGCCGCCAACCCCGAGCCCGGCGACGAACAGCCCCGCACCGGAGAGGGCCCCCACCGTGGACACCCAGGCGATCGACGCGCCCACGGCAGCCAGCACGACGCCGATCGCCGCGGGCCGGCGCACCCCGCCGTGGGTCCCGAGCCCGAAGCTCTGGGCCACCCTCCCGGCGAGCATCCCCCCGATGAACAGGCCGCCGAGGAGCGTCGCCGCGGCCGCGTCGACGCCGGTGCGCCGTTCGATGAGCGTCGCACCCCAGAAGACGACGGAGAACTCGATCGCGATCGCCATGACGAGGAACGTCCAGGCGAGCCAGTAGCCCGTCGGCAGCCGACCACTCGACTTCGTCGCCGCGTCGGGGCGCTCGAGTCGAGGGCCCCCGCGCAGGTCGATCGCGACGAAGACGAGCAGCACCGGCGCTGGTGCGAGCCCGACTCCCCACGGCAGGCCCAGGGCGGTCGCCGTCGCCAGGGCGACCGGGCACAGGAAGGCCGCGGCGATCGACCACATGCTCGCGCGGGCGACCTGCAGGCGGGCGAGACGCCCGCCCGAGCGGGCGAGGACGGCGTTCGCGTAGCCGACGAGGGTCCCACCGCCGAGCCCGATGAGCAGCGAGGCGGCGAGCGTGATCCCGAGTGCCGGCGCGATCGCGAGAGCGGCGACGCCGACGACCAGGCCCACGATCGAGGCGAGCCGGACGGCCACCTCGCCCACGAGGCGGTCCAGGCGACCGGCGAAGAGTCCCGTCACGACGAACCCGACGGCCAGCGCGCTCGAATGCAGCCCGACCTCCGCGTCCGACAGCCCGAGCTGCGTCCGGAGGTACGGCGTGCTGGAGCCGACCGCGTAGATGGCGAAGACGGCGCCCGCCGCCGCCATGTACGACGCCCATGCCTCCCCGCCCCGCCCGGGCGATCCCGTCGGCCGTTCCACCCTGACAGAGTACGTGACCGGCCGGTCACGCCTCGGCGGTCCGCAGCGCGTCCCGGAGCCCTGCGAGCCGGTAGGCTTCATGCGCCGGCCGCGGGCACGGACCGGCCGGCCGCAGGGAGGTCCGAGGCGACGATGAGCGAAACGGCAAGGTACGGCGGGCGCCGACTCGCGGAGCGGCTCGGCCCGGTCGGGGCCTGGAGCTGGGCGCTCCAGCGCCTATCGGCCAGCGATGAGGGCGCGGCGACGCGCGATCTCGAGGCGCTCGGGTATCCGGCGGCCTGGATCCCGGAGACGCTCGGCAACAAGGAGGTCTTCAGCCACGCCGCGATCCTGCTCGCGGCGACGACCCGGATCGTCGTCGCCTCGGGCATCGCGAACATCCACGCCCGCGACCCCATGGCGATGGCGACCGGGGCCCGGGCGCTCGCAGAGGCGTACCCCGGCCGCTTCGTCCTCGGCATCGGCGTGAGCCACGCCCCCTCGGTCGCCGCCCGCGGCGGGACCTACGGGCGGCCGATCGAGACGATGCGCGCATACCTCGACGCGATGGACGCCGCGCCGTACGGCGCCCCGGCGCCCGAGCCACCCGTCCCCATCGTCCTTGCAGCCCTGGGGCCGCGCATGCTCGAGCTCGCCGCCGAGCGCACGGACGGTGCGCACCCGTACTTCGTCCCCGTGGAGCACACGCCGATCGCCCGCGGACGCCTCGGCCCCGAGCCGTTCCTCGCCGTCGAGCAGACGGCGGTCCTCGCGACCGACCCGACCGAGGGGCGCCGGGTCGCCCGCGCGTTCGCGAAGACCTACCTCACGCTGCCGAACTACGCGGAGAACCTCCGGCGCCTCGGCTGGGGCGACGAGGACCTCGCCGACGACGGCAGCGACCGTCTCATCGACGCGGTGGTCGCCGTCGGGGACGTCGACGCGATCGTCCGGCGCGTCCGGGCGCACCTCGACGGCGGGGCGGATCACGTCTGCATCCAGGTGCGCGCGCAGGCGCCGTCCGATCCGGCCCTCGGCGCGTACGCGGAGCTCGCCGCGGCGCTGTCCGAGATGCGGGGCTGACGCCGCAGCTCGGTGGCCGCGAGACCGCCGAGCCGTGCCTACGGTGTCAGGTCGATCACGCCCTTCATCCCGGCCTCGTCGTGGCCGGGCCCGGCGCACGTGCGCCGGGTCCGCGCTTGACGCCGCGTGTGACCGATGGTAAGTTAGCTCTGTCAACTTGACGCTGGTAGGACACATGACAGGCACGACGAGCGACATGACAAGCCCTGCACCCCCGCAGGCCACTTCGGACGGCTATCACCACGGCGACCTCCGCGAAGCGTGCATCGCCGCCGGCATCCGTCTCCTCGAGCAGGGCGGGAGCGACGCGGTGACGATCCGCGGCGTGGCCCGACTCACGGGCGTGAGCCACACCGCGCCGCTCCATCACTTCCCGCACCGCGAGGCCCTGCTCTACGCGATCGCGCAGCGCGGCTTCGACCAGATGCTCGCCGCCCTGGCCGCCTCGGTGCCGGACCCCGCGGCGCCCCCGGTCGTGCAGCTCCGCGCGTACGGCCTCGCATACGTGGACACGGCGATCGCGGTCCCGCAGCTCTTCGACCTCATGTTCGGCCGCCCACGCGACGCCGTCGGCGAGACCGCCGGGTTCCTCCTCGTGGACCTCTGTGCCGCCGCGATCGAGCGGGGCGACTGCGCCGGGACCGACCCGCTCCGGCTCTCCCACCTGCTCTGGAGCGCCGTGCACGGGCTCGCGTCGCTCTACGTCTCCGGCTACCTGGGCTCCGGCTTCGTCACCGGCGAGACCCCCGACGCGCACCTCGCTGCGGTCCACCTCCTCGACGACCTGTTCACCGCGCTCGAGCCGGGCCCCGACGCCCGCAACAGCCACCCATCGAAGGAGACCCCACGATGACCGTTCCGCAGCACGTCGTCCTCGGTGGCGGCCAGATCGGCGCGCACATCGCCCGCCAGCTCGCCGGGGCCGGCGAGAGCGTCGTCGTCGCGACGCGGTCCGGGAGGGACCCGGGCATCGCCGGCGCCGCCGGGGTGCCCGTCGACGCGACGGACCCGGCCTCGGTCCGCGCGGCGACCGAGGGATCCGCCACGGTCTACTTCGCGGTGCAGCCGGCGTTCTCGAACTGGCCGGCAGGGTTCCCGCCGCTCGTCGACGGTGTGCTCGGCGGCCTGAAGGGCACCGGGCGCCGCCTGGTCGTCGTCGACAACCTGTACATGTACGGCCCCACCGGCGGCAAGCCGATGGTGGAGTCGCTCCCGTACGCGGCCACCGGCCGGAAGGGCCGTGCGCGTGCAGCGATGGCGACCCGGTTCCTCGACGCGCACCGCGCCGGCGACGTCACCGTGACGATCGGCCGGGGGGCGGACTTCTTCGGTCCCGGCGCGACCGACTCCGCCGTCGGCGACCGGTTCTTCCGGCCGCTCCTCGCGGGCAAGGCAGCCGACGTCTACGGTCGCCCCGAGATGCCGCACACGTACACGTATGCGCCCGACTTCGCCCGCGCCCTCATCGAGCTCGGGCGTCACGACGACGCCTTCGGCCGCGCCTGGCATGTGCCCAACGCGCCGACCGTCTCGACGCTCCGCTTCGTGGAGATCGCCGCAACGGCCGCCGGGACGCCCCCGAAGTCGCGCGCCATCGGGAAGCTCATGCTCCGCATCGGCGGCCTCTTCATCCCCGAGGCCCGCGAGATGATCGAGATGGGCTACGAGTTCGAGGAGCCGTTCATCGTCGACGACTCGGCGTTCCGCGCGGCATTCCCGACGCAGGCCACGCCGCTCGAGTCGTCGATCGCGGAGACCGTCGCGTGGTGGCGGGCACGGGGTCCGGCGAAGGCGTGACCCTGTGCCGTGTCTCCGGACGGCCCGCGGTCAGCGGACGAACGCGACGTCCGAGATGAGCAGCGCCCCGCGCGCGGTGCGATCGAACGCGATCTCCACCGCCGCGATCCGCCCGAGGTCCACGCCCCGGAACCGCGCGAGCGGGATCCGGACGGTTCCGAGGACCGGGAGCGTCGGCCACGGCCGGACCGCCGGCTCCGTGGCCGGAACCGTCACGGCCGCGCGGTGGCCCGCAGCGTCCACGAGGACGACCGTGAACGGTCGTGCGGCGAGGTCGTCGTTCAGCTCGGGGTCGGCCGTGGCGGGCGTGACGGCGACCGAGACCGAGAACGCATCGAGTCGACGGACGTCCACCGGCCCGGGCGCGGGCGCGAGGCGCAGGAGGGCGGCCCGGGTCTTCCACCCGACCCGGAGCTCCGGTGCGACCTGCGCCTGCGTGAACCCGGTGGGCGGGCACGTCGTGGGTGACGTGTCTGAAGAGATGCCCTGGTCCGGCGTGCACAGCGTGAAGTAGTCGAGCCGCCGCGGCGTGATCCGCCCTCCGCCCTCCGTCTCCGCGAGGGCGTAGGGACCGTTCGCGAGCGACGCCACGTCGAGCCGGTCCGCGGTCGGCATCTGCACCCGGACCGTCACCGGCGCGCCAGCGATCGCGGACGGCGGTGCCGCGCCGACGCCAAGGCGGGCGAGCGAGGCAGGATCGGCGAGGAGCGTGCCGAGGATCGCGTCGGAGACCACGGAGGCCCCCACGGCTTCCTGCCGAGGCCGTGAGAGGCGCTTCGTGCCGATGGCGCTCGGCGAGCACGACTCGTCCCACGTGGGCCCCAGCGACGCCGGCGGCGACCCGGACGGCGACGGCGATCCGGACGGCGACGGCGACCCGGACGGCGAAGCGGAGGCGGTCGGAGCCGGCTCGGTCGACGGCGGTGCCGGCGGCGGAACGTCGGATGCGCTCGGGGCCGGCGGCAGGACGTCGGATGCGCTCGGGGCGGACGGCGGGACGTCGGATGCGCTCGGGGATGCACTCGGCACGCCGCCATCGATGGGCGTGACGGAGCCGTTCGCGACCGGCGGGCTGACCGGCCCCGGGCCTGGTCCCATGGGTCCGAGCTCGTCCGGCCACACGGTGTTGAAGAAGTTGTGGTTGGCGCCGTGGATCGCCACCTGGAGGAGCGGCGCCGTCCGCGGCCTGTTCCGCGCGTCGTCGAAGAACGCCGCTCCCTGGAGATCGGAGACGTCCCCGTCGCACGTGGGCAGCAGCACGGCGAACGCCACGTCGGCGGGTACGATACGGCGGGCGAAGTCGGTCGGCGCGATCGCGACCACCGTCCGGACGACATACGGCCGCGGTCCGGCGAGCAGCGACGCCCAGACGACCCCCTCGCCGCCGCGCGAGTGGCCCACGAGGCCCACGCGCGCCGGATCCACCTGGCCGGCGAGCCCGACACCGAAGTCCACGGCGGTGCCCGACTCGCCGCTCCCGGCCCGCACGATCCGGCGCAGCTGCTCGTCCACGATCCGCGCGCGCAGGTCCATCCAGGTCGAGGTGTCCGCGGTCGCGCCGTCGGGGAATGGACGATCCGTGTGGTCGAACGGCGCCACCGGCCGGCCGTCCACGCTCGCGACGATGACGCCGTGGCTCGCGAGCAGGCGGGCGAGATACCGATACCCGGTGTACGAGGCGACCGGCTCCCAGCCCGGCAGGCAGGGGAAGTCCGACGAATCCATGCCGTCGGGCCCCTCGGCGCACGACTGGTGCGCACCGTGGAGGAGGATGACGACGGGAAGTGGCCCTGTCGCGCCGACCGGGACCGTGATCTCGCCGACGAGCCGGGTGGGGAGGCGGTGTGGACGGCCGTCCGCACCGAGCACGGAGAGCTCGGCCCGGCCCAGGTCGTAGTCGGCCTGAACGGTCGTCCACGGCCCGGGCGCCGTGACGCCGGTGACGGCGGTCGCTCCCGGGAGGCCGGCGGCCGCGACGGCTCCCGGGGCGCCCGCCGGACCGGCCTGCGCGATCGACAGCCCTGCGACGAGGACGACCGCGGCGAGCGCCCGTGCCAGCCGGCCGACGCCGTGGGTCGCTCCAGCGTGCCGCGCGCCGTCGCGACCTCCGCGAACGCCGCGAACGCCGCGAACGCCGCTCACGGCCCGGCCTCCGGCACCGCGACGAACGCGCCCGAGAAGGATGTCAGGAGGAACCCGCCGCCGGCCATGGCCGCGACCGACGTCGTCCGCCGGTACCAGGGACGCTGTCCGTCGGCCGCGGGCAGACCGGTCGTCGCCGTTCGCCACGTCAGGCCATCGTCGGCACTCAGGGCGACGCGCGCCCCGGTCGCGAGGGCGAAGAGCCGCGTCACCGGGTCGTACGCGACGGCGGCGCTCGCGGTGGTCGATGCGACCTGCCGCCACGTGCGGCCGGCGTCCGCGGACCGATAGAGGCCGCGTGCCTCCGTCGCGGCGAGGAGGACGTGGCCGTCGCCGGGGCCGGCCGTGATCGAGAGCACGGTCCGGCCGTCGAGCCCGAGCGGGCGCCAGGCGTCGGCGCCCCGGTCCAGCCGCCAGATCCCGCGGGTCTCGAGCCCGACGAGGACGGCGCCGTCCGACAAGGCGACGATCGAGCGCGAGCCGGCATCCGGCAGCCCCGTCCCGAGCGGGACCCAGCGCGCGCCGTCGCGCTCTCGCTCCCACGGCCCCGCGTCCGTCGCGAGCAGGGCCCACCCGTCCCGCGCGACGAGCGGGGCGACCGACCACGCGATCGTGTGCGGAAGGCCCGTCGACCACGGTTCCCACGTCAGGCCGCCGTCGCTGGAGCGCACGACGCCGTCCGCGTAGGTCGCAGCGTAGAGGCGGAGCGCGTCACCCGGATCCGCGGCGAACGCCATCGCGAGCTTCGCCGGTGACGTGCGCGCCCATTCCAGATCGGTCCGCGTCACGATCCCGTCCGTGGTCCCCAGGACCGCGGACGTCCTCTCGCGCGCCAGGGCGGCGTAGGCCGGCGTGCCCGTGGCATCCGGCCCGCGCAGCTCGCGCCATGTCCGGCCGCCGTCCTCGGACGTGAAGAACCGCGTCTCGTGGACGCGCCACGCGTGCGTCGGCTCGGTCCCGTCCATGGCCACCCGGTCGCTCGAGCCCAGGGACGCGGCGGGGATCCCGCCATCCCAGGGGATCCAGGTCGCCCCGCCGTCGCCGGACCGGAAGAGGCCCGCGATCCCGGATGCGAGCACCACGGCCGGATGGGTTGCGCTCGCGACGATCGAGTCGATGCCACCGGTGTCGGGCCCGGGAAGGACGCCGGCGCCGACGCGCGACCAGGTGGCGCCCGCGTCCGTGCTCCGGACGATCCCCTCGCTGCCCGCGAGGAGGACCAGCGCCCCGTCGCCCGGCGCGACGGTCGGGCGTCCGCACGGCATGGCGTCGCTCGCCACGCACGCGATCCGCCACGAGGCGCCGGCATCGCGCGTGACGTACAGCTGCGTCGGACTCGCCGCGTACGCGACCCCGATGTCGGGGCCCGCGGCGATCGACCCCACGGAGATCGCTCCAACGCTCGCGTCGGGGACGATCCCCGCGATCGCCGGGACGAACGTCAGGCCTCCGTCGGTGCTGCGCAGGATGCCGGTCTCGCCGTCGAGCACGAGGACGACCGGCGGCCCCACCGCGCTGGGGACGACCGCGATGTCGAAGACGATCCGCCCGGTGAGCGCATCGCCCCCGACGCGGGTCCACGAGGCACCCGCGTCGCCGGTCCGATAGAGCGACGTCCCGCTCGTCGCGTCGTACGGGGCCGAGCTCGAGCGCGTCGAGTCGAGGAGATAGGCGACGTCCGGGTCGGACGCGAGGACGGCGACCTCGGACGACGAGGTCGTGGCGCCCGGATGTGTCGCGGGCAGCCCGGCGGGTTCCGCCCAGGTGACGCCGCCATCGGCGCT
>CAIYQJ010000437.1 GCA_903928275.1 uncultured Chloroflexota bacterium | reverse complement strand
GCTGATCGTCTGGCCGGAGGAGGTCCTCGACTACGACCCGCTCGCATCGGGCCAGGGTGACTGGATCGCCGAGCTCGCCAGGTCGACGAACGCGACGATCGTGGTGGGCTACCAGCAGGACCCGTCGCTGGGCCTGGAGACACCCAACATGGCCGTCACCTACCTGCCGACCGGGGTGATCGCCGGACAGCCCTACTACAAGGTGCACCCGGTGATCGCGCACGGCGAGGCGTTCCGCACGCCCGACACGTACCCGCAGTACCAGACGCCCTATCCCACCTACCTGACCCCGTTCGGGCAGCTCGGCGTGGTCATCTGCTGGGACCACGACTTCCCGAACTCCGCCGCGCGGCTGGAGGCCGTGACCGGAGCCGACATCATCGCGGTGCCTGCCTGGGACCCCTCCGCGATGGTCCCGCTGCGGTGGCAGTCGCTGGTGTTCCGCGCCGCGGAGAACCGCGTCCCGATGGTCAAGGCCGAGCAGTTCGGCGACTCGACGATCGTCAACGCCAACGGCGACGTGGTCGCCCGGCTGCAGAGCGAGGAAGGGCAGGCCGCGGTCCTTGTCGGCGACGTCGACCTCGGACCCCGCGGTGCGCCGTTCTCCGACATCGCGGGCTACCCGTTCGCGCTCGTCGTGATCGCCGGACTCATCGCCCGTTACGCCCGACAGATCTACCTCGCCCGCCACTGAGGACTCCGACGGACCGGGTCGCGTCCGACTCAGGCCGTCGCCACCTCGAACCTCTGCGCCGCCTGGCCTGGCGCGGGTGCGCGGGGGGCTGCATCGACCGCCGCGAAGTCCGCCTGTCCTCGCCGGCCCGACCAGACGAATGGAAGAACCCGCCACTTCAACGTGGCCGGCAGCCGGTCGCGGCGCGGTGCGGCCCGATCGTGCGGGGAACGGCCGACGTGTCATGGACGGAATCGCCGAGTCGATGTCCGCCCCGCGCTGCCCACCCGAACGCCGCGCCCCGAAACGCCGGGGCGGGGCGCTCCAGTTCCCATCTGGCCCGCGTCAGCGCCAGAGAGGCCCGTACGGGTGCTCGCCCACGAGGGGCCGGCCGATGGCGAACCGCTCGAGCGAGAACGGCGCGAGGTCGACGGTCATCGGCGCGCCGTCGAGGATCCACTCGGCGAGCGACGCGCCGATCGCCGGCGCCGTCTTGAAGCCGGTCCCGCTGTGACCGCAGTCGAGGAAGAGCCCGTCCGGCCCAGCGGGCCCGATGATCGCGTGCTGGTCCGGCGAGATCCCGTCCTGCCCGCCGTGCGCGGTCCGGAACGTCCCGTTCGCCATCCACGGCACGCGCGCGCAGACGGCATCGACCATCGTCCCGATCGTGGCCTCCGACTGCGGCGCGAGAGGCCGGTCCGGCGACCCGCCGACCTCGTTGCCGGACTCGAGGCCCACGAGCATGAGCTCGCGTCCCTCCGGCCGGAAGTAGACCTGCCGGGCGTCGTCGATGACGACGGGGAACCGCCCGCCGTGGCCCGCCGGAAGCCCGAAGTACGCGGTGTCGTGGCGCCACGCCTCGACGGGGACATCCACGCCCGCCGTCCGGGCGAGCTCCGCCGCCCATGCCCCGGCCGCGTCCACGACGACCGGCGCGGAGATCGCGCCGCCCGAGGTCTCGACCCCTGCGACGCGGTCGCCCGTGAGGGTCACGCCCGCGACCCGGCGGCCCTGGAGCACCCGCGCGCCATGGCGCCGCGCTGCGGCGAGGAATCCGGCCGTGGTCGCGGCGGGGTCCGCGTACCCGGACTCCGGCTCATAGGCAGCGACCTCGATGTCGTCGGTGATCGCTCCGGGCAGGAGGTCGGCGACGTCCGCGGGGCCCACGAGCCGGCTGGAGATGCCGAGATCGATGTGCATGGCGACGTTGGCGCGCAGGGCGTCTGCGTGGACGGGCGTGACGAGCTGGAGGAACCCGGTGCGCACGAAGTCGCACGCGCCGTCGCCGACCATCGCGTCCCAGTCGCGGAAGTATGGATACGATGCCCACGCGGTCCGGGACTCGATCTCGAGGTCGTAATGCATTCGGACGAAGCCGGAGGACCGGCCGGTCGCGCCCGAGGCGACGCTCTCGCGCTCGACCACGACGACCGCGGTCCCGCGCCGCGCGAGGTGGAATGCCAGGCTGGCGCCCTGCACGCCCGCACCCACGATGACCACGTCCGCCGTCTCGCCCATGCGTCCGCACCTCGCTGTCGGGGCTCGCGGCCGGCCCGCCCCGCGCGGTGACCTGCCCGGCACCCGGATGGTAGCCGTGCTTGCCCCGGCCGGTGGCCGTGCTACGCTTCCGCCGTCCCTTTGCGGCCGGTCCCGAGAGGCCGGTGGACCGGTCCCGAGAGGCCGGGGAGGAGGCAGTCACACCGTGTCGCCCCGTGACCTGCGGCCCGGCGCGCGAGAGGTCCGTCTCTCGGCGCAGGCCGGAGCCCAGCCGTGCCGATGATCGTCCCCCCGCTGCCGGATCCGGTCTCGTTCGTCGACGCGCGCGTGGGCGACCGGGGACCCGCCCTCCTCGCGCTCGCCGACGGCACCGTCTACGCCGGCCGCGCGTTCGGCGCCGAAGTCGCGGCGGGCGGCGACCTCGTCGTCAACACGAGCCAGACCGGCTACCAGGAGGTCTGCACAGACCCTTCGTACGCCGGCCAGGTGGTCGTCATGACATACCCACTCATCGGGAACCACGGGCGCGTCTTCGCGGACGACCAGTCGGAGCGACCCTGGCTCCGTGCCCTCGTCGTGGCCCATGCGACGGCCGCCATCACCGATGCCGCCGCCCAGCTCGCGGCGCTCCTGCGGGATCGCGGCATCGCGGCGATCGCCGGCGTGGACACGAGGTCCCTCGCGCGGCACCTCCGGACGCACGGCTCCGGCCGGGCGATCGTCACGGCGCCCGGCGAGACCGACCGCGACTCCGCGATCGCCGCCGCCCGTGCGGTGCCGCGGTGGGAGGACGAGGACTTCGTCGACCTCGTTTCTCCGGAGTCTCCGCGCGAGGTGGGGGCGGGGGAGGACGGCCCGCTCGTCGCGATCGTGGACTTCGGCCTCAAGTCGAGCATCGTCCGCGACCTGCGGGAGCGCGGTGCCCGCGTCCTCATCCTGCCGCACACGGCGACGCCGGCCGACGTGCTGACGCCGGACATCCACGGCGTGGTGCTCTCGCCCGGCCCCGGCGACCCGGCGAGGCTGGCGGGGCCGGTGGCGCTGGCCCGCGCCGTGATCGCGGACGGCCGGCCGCTGCTCGGTATCTGCCTCGGGCACCAGATCGTGGGCCGCGCGGCGGGAGCCGAGACGCGGCGCCTCCGCTTCGGGCACCACGGCGCCAACCACCCCGTCCGCGACGAGCTGCTCGGGACCGTGCAGGTCACCGCGCAGAACCACGAGGTGACGGTGGACGCGGCGACGCTCCCGGCCGACAGCGGCTTCCGCGTGAGCCAGGTCAACCTCAACGACGGTTCCGTCGAGGGACTCCGCCACGTCACCCTGCCGATCGAGACCGTCCAGTACCACCCGGAGGGTGCGCCCGGACCGCTCGACGCGCTCGCGGTGTTCGACCGGTTCGTGGCGGCCGCGCGCGAGCACGCGGGGGCGCGGTGACCGACCGGCCGCGCTCCGTCCTCATCCTGGGCTCGGGCCCTGTCGTAATCGGCCAGGCGGCCGAGTTCGACTACGCGGGTACGCAGGCCTGCCGGGCGCTGCGGGCGGAGGGCGTCCGCACGATCCTCGTGAACTCGAACCCGGCGACGATCATGACGGACCCGACCGTCGCGGATGCCGTCTATCTGGAGCCGCTCACGGTCGAAGCGGTGGAGGCCGTCATCGCCCGCGAGCGGCCGGACGGCCTGCTCGCGGGCCTCGGCGGGCAGACCGCGCTCAACCTCGCCGTCGCGCTGTCGCGGGCCGGCGTCCTCGAGCGGCATGGCGTCCGGCTCCTCGGCACGCCGCTCCTCGCGATCGAGACCGCCGAGGACCGGGAGCTGTTCCGCGACCTGCTCGACCGGCTCGGCCAGCCGTACGCGCCGTCGGCGATCGTCGCCGGTCCGTCCGCCGAGGCGCGCACCGCCGCCGCCGACGCCGCGCTCGCCGAGATCGGCCTGCCGGCGATCGTGCGTCCCGCATTCACGCTCGGCGGCACCGGCGGCGGGATCGTGGAGACCGAGGCCGCGTATCGCGAGCGCGTGCGCGCCGGACTTCGCGCGAGCCCGATCGGGCAGGTCATGGTCGAGCGATGCCTCGTGGGCTGGCAGGAGGTGGAGTACGAGGTCATGCGCGATGCCGACGACACGTGCATCGCCGTCTGCTCGATGGAGAACGTGGACCCGCTCGGCGTGCACACGGGAGACTCGATCGTCGTGGCGCCGGTCCAGACGCTCCCGGATCCAGTGCACCAGCGCCTCCGGAGCGCGGCGCTCGCGATCATCCGGGCGCTTGGCGTCGAGGGGGGCTGCAACGTGCAGTTCGCGCTCTCGCCGGACCACCGGGATTACGCCGTCATCGAGGTGAACCCGCGGGTGAGCCGCTCGTCGGCGCTGGCCTCGAAGGCGACGGGGTACCCGATCGCCCGCGTCGCCGCCCAGATCGCGATCGGTCGCCGGCTCGCGGAGATCCCGAACGTCGTGACGGGGACCACTGTCGCCGCCTTCGAGCCCGCCCTCGACTACGTGGTCGTCAAGCTGCCGCGGTTCCCGTTCGACAAGTTCCCGCGCGCCGACCGGACCCTCGGGAGCCAGATGAAGGCGACCGGTGAGGTGATGGCGATCGACCGGACATTCGGATCCGCCCTCCAGAAGGCGCTCCGGAGCCTCGAACAGGCGGGATCCGGGCCACTCGCCGAGGAGGCGGAGTGGGCGTCGACCCTCGCCTACCTCGCGGCGGTCCTGGCGCCCGCGGACGCCCCCGAGGACACTGACCCTGGCGCTGCGCCTCCGATCCGCTGGACCGGCGAGGCGGGAGAGGCGTGCGAGTCCACCCGGCACGCCGAGCGGGCGGCGGCTCCCATCGTGCTCCGACGCTTCCTCTCTCCCTCCGACGACCGGCTCTGGCGGATCCTCGCGCTGCTCCGCCGCGGCGTTCCGCAGCCGGCCATCGCCGCGGCCACCGGGATCGCGGACTGGTTCCTCGGCGAGCTGGGGCGCGGCGTTGACCTCGAGCACCGGATCCGCGCGGCCGGCGCGATCGTGACGCGCCCGGACGACGCCGCGGGCGCGTCCCTGCTCGCGACGGCGAAGCGGGCCGGGTTCGGCGACAGCGACATCGCCGTGCTCGCGGGCGTGGGATCCGCCGACGTGCGGGCGGCACGCGACGCGCTCGGCCTCCACCCGGGCTACGCGATGGTGGACACGTGTGCCGCCGAGTTCGCCGCGGAGACGCCGTACTTCTACGCGACGTATGCGGCCGCCGGGTCCGAGCCGGAGGCACCGCCCGTGCCGCGGCCGGCCGCGCTCGTCATCGGCTCCGGCCCCGTCCGGATCGGGCAGGGGATCGAGTTCGACTACTGCGCGGTGCAGGCCGCCGACACGCTCCGCCGCGCCGGGTGGTCGGCGGTCATGATCAACTCCAACCCGGAGACGGTGTCGACGGACTTCGACGCGTCCACTCGCCTGTACTTCGAGCCGCTCGATCCCGAGTCGGTCGAGGAGGTGGTGCGGGCCGAGTCGACGGAGGGCGAGCCGGCGCTGCCGGCGCTCGTCCAGTTCGGCGGCCAGACGCCGCTCAACCTGGCCGCGTCCCTCGCGGCGGCCGGCATCCCGCTGCTGGGCGCCGACCTCGATGCGATCGACCAGGCCGAGGAGCGGACACGGTTCGCGGCGCTCCTCGACCGCCTGGGGATCCCGCAGCCCGAGGGCGGGATGGCGCGCTCGATCGAGGAGGCCCTCACGCTCGCCGACCGGATCGGCTACCCGGTCATCGTCCGGCCGTCCTTCGTCATCGGCGGCCTTGCCATCGACTTCTGCTACTCGCCGGAGGACCTCGCTCGGCAGCTCGCCGCGGCCACGGTCGTCGACCCGGACCGCCCGGTGCGGGTAGACCGCTACCTCGAAGGCGTCGAGGTCGACATCGACGCGGTGTCCGACGGCCGGCGCGTGCTCATCCCGGGGATGCTCGAGCACCTGGAGCGCGCCGGCGTCCACTCGGGCGATTCGATCGGCGTCTTCCCGCCGCAGACCGTCTCGGCGTGGGACCAGGACCTCATCGCCGTCACGATGGAGCGCGTCGTGCTCGCGCTCGGTGCCCACGGTCTCGTGAACGCGCAGTTCATCGTCCGCGACGACGGCGTGTACCTCATCGAGGTCAACCCCCGGGCATCCCGGACCGTCCCGTTCCTCTCCAAGGTCACCGGCGTCCCGATGGTGGAGCTCGCGGTGCGCATCGCGCTCGGCGCGACGCTCGAGGAGCTCGGCTGGCCGGGCGGGACGCTCCCGGCTCCCGGTTTCGTCGCGGTGAAGGCGCCGGCGTTCTCCACCGCGAAGCTCCGCGGCGTGGACCCGTCGGTGGGGCCGGGGATGCAGTCCACGGGCGAGGTCATCGGCATCCACGAGGACGTTCGCGTCGCCACCGCGAAGGCGCTGGTGGCCGCCGCGCTCGTGCCGCCGCGCCCGGAGGAGGGCCGCGACCTCGCCCTGATCTCGCTGGCGGACCGTGACAAGGAGCTGCTCCCGCGCCTCGGCGCGGCGCTCGTGAAGGCCGGCTTCCGGCTCGCCGCCACCGATGGCACGCGACGGGCGCTCGAACGCGCCGGCCTGGCCGCGATCGCCGTCGCGAAGCTGGGCGCGCCCGTGACCGATCCGGGCGAACCGATCATGGAGGCGATCGCCTCCGGCCGCGTCCGCATCGTCGTGAACACGCCGACGCCTCGCTCCGGCGCGGTCCGCGACGCCGCCGAGATCCGCCACGCGGCGGTGGCCGAGGGTGTCCTCTGCCTCACCGCCGCGGAGACGGCCGTGGCCGCGGCGGAGGCACTCGATCCCGCGATCGGCGAGCGCCTGGCGGAGGTGCGACCCCTGGACGCATGGGTCCCGCGCGCTCCTGGCGGGCTCTGAGCCATCCGAGGGCCGCTGGCCGACGAACAGGTCATCGGGGGACCCACTGTCCGACCGGATGGTTGGAAGCGTCCGGCTCGGCCGGAGTGAAAGGCGCGACGTGATGACCGCGATCCAGATGATCGACGAGGGACGGGACGGCTACCGGGCGGGAGCCTGCAACATCGGCCCGGCGGAGATCCGCCGCCGCCGCGCGACGGGGATCGTCGGGCTCGTGGCGACGGGTGCGCTCGGCCTCGGGTTGGTGGCCATCGGCGCGCCGTCATCGACACGACTCCTCGTCGCCCTGCCCGCGACCGTCGCAGCCTTCGGGTTCCTGCAGGCGCGGTCCCGCTTCTGCGTCGGGTTCGCGTTGGCGGGCGTGCGCAACTTCGGTCCGCTCGGCGCCGTGAGCCGCGTCGACGATGCGGCGGCGCACCGCGCCGACCTCATCGCGGCGATGAAGCTGGGCGCGGCGTCCCTCGCGATCGGGATGGCCGTCGGGGTCGCGTTCACACTGATCCCCGGCTGAGACCCCGCCCGATACGGTGGCGCCGGAGGCGTGCCGAGCGCAGCGCCCACGCGGGCCACCCCCGGCTCGACCCCCGGAGCGCGACGCGGGGGGTCCGCCTGGGCCGCGACCCCTCAGCAGCCCCCGGCCGCAGAGCCCGTCCGATTCACGGTCGCGAGAGACGATCCCGGGGAGGCGTCCGCGGCTGCCGGGACGATCGATCGGCCGCCGATCGCCGTGCCGAGGCGGACGACGGTCCTGCCGAGCCGTGCCCGGAGCGACGGCCCGGCATGCGCGCAGGCCCGGGCGCTCTCGGCCTCGAGGAGGCGTTCCGCGACGATCATCGTGACGAGGTCGTAGCTGGCGCCCCCGTTCACGGTCCGGCCGGATGGGTCGGGCCGCATCGTGCTCGTCGTGCTCATCTCATCTCTCCATTCCGCGACCCGGCACCGCCGGCGGGCTGGCCGCCCATGGGTCGTCCATCAGATGCGTCATCGTGTTCGTCCTGCGTCTAACATCCGCGCACCGGGCCACCCGCTCGTGCGGTCGGGGATCAGGCGCCGACGAGGCGCTTGAGTTCGACGGAAGCGTCGGGGAGACGCTCACGCCGGAGGGTGTAGTAGGTGAGGCCGCCCGTCTCCGTGACGGTCACGAGGCTCGCCGCGCGGAGAAGCACCATGTGGTGGCTCACCGTCGGCTTGGAGAGCCCCATTCGTTCCGCGATCTCCGTGAGGTACAGGTCGCCGCCCGCGAGGAGCCGGAGGATCCGCAGGCGCGTCTCGTCGCCGAGCACCTTGAAGAGGCGGACCGTGGCGCCGGGCAGTGCCGAGGGGTCACCGTCGAGCGCGGCATCCGCGATCGGGTAGCAGTACATCCGCCAGTCCTGCTCGCCGAAGAGATAGTTGTAGGGACGCGCGAAGTAGGACGGGGCGAGGATGACGCGCGCCAGGCCCGAGTCGGGCGAGAAGCGGATCCCGCCCGTGACCCGCTCGACGACCTCCTCGACCGGCAGGTCCGCCGCCTCGCTCCTCCGTGTTGCCTCGTCGCGCTCGAGCATCCGCGCGACGCGCGATTCGATCGTCGCAAAACGCTCGGCCCAGGCACGCAGCACGCGGCGGAGCGACCGGAGCTCACCCTCCGGGTCCTCCAGGAGCCGCCGCAGCGTGGGCCGCGCCCTCTCCGGCCACGACCCCACGAGCTCATCGCGCGCGTCCGTGTCGCCCGCGAGCGCCCTCGACGCGAGCAGGCGTGCTCGATCGTGATCGCTCTCGTCGTGGGTGTGGTTGTCCATCTCGCAGGTCGCGCCGACCACGAGGTCCTCGGCCGCGAGGCGTCCGGCGAGCGCCACGACGTCGGCGGCCGTGCGGACGGTCCGGTCGGCCACGACGAGCGGCATGAGGGCCATCGTCATCTCCGCCCCGCCCGACTCCGGGTCGCCGAAGGCGCGGCGCAGATCGCGGCGGAGGGCGTCCGATAGGCCCTCGCGCGTCGCCACGAGCCAGGCCGTGTCCTCCGGCAGGAGCTCGGGCTCCTCCTCGATGACGAGGCTGACGAGGAACTCGAAGGCGGTGCGGGCGTCGAACTCGAGGGCGACGGATCCGCCGCGGGCGCCTCCCGCGGACATGTCGCGGACGAGCGTGCGCCCTGCCGCGGGGGTGGTCGTCGTGCTCCGTCCCTTCGCCATCGGTGGTCTCCTTCCCAGTGTTAGATAGGAACCTAACACGCATGCGGCGTATGTCAAGACCCCGATGGGTGCGCGAGGTGGTCGGGCCCACGACACGCCGGAGGTCCTTGCCGGCGCGCATCGCGGGGGGGCACCGGGTGCCCATCGGGTCGGCGCGACGCGGGCGGCCGTGCGACCATCGTGTGCACGGACCGTCCCGTCACCCGAGATCCGGAGCTTCACACCCCAGATGCCTCCACCGCGCCGCCGTCCCGCCCCCGACCCGTTCGCCTTCCCGTACCGCGTGGATCGGGCCGTCGATTCGCTCGTCGTGGCGGACCACCCGGCGCTGCATCGGCCGGCGCTCGAGGTCGGGGCGCGCGACGATCCGCGGCTGGACCGACTGATCGACCGGATGATCGCGATCTGCGCGGCCGCGCCCGGAGTCGGTCTCGCGGCGCCCCAGGTCGGCGTGGGGCTGCGCGTGGCGATCGTGTGGCCACCCGGCGCGGACGACCTTCGAGACCCCACAGCGCCCGTGGTCCGTCCGGACCCCATCGAGCTGGTGGACCCGGTGCTCGTCGAGGTGGGCGAGGAGGTCGTGTGGGATGCGGAGGCGTGCCTGTCGCTGCCGTGCGTCCGGGGCCTCCACGTGCGCCGACCGGAGCGGGTGGTGGTACGCGCAGCCGATCGGCACGGCCGGATGCACGAGTTCGCTGCGTCCGGGTTCATCGCCGAGATCTTCTCGCACGAGCTCGACCACCTCGACGGGCATCTCTACCCGGAACGCGCCGGCGAGCTCGTGTACGACCCCGACTTCCGGCCGCACGCCGGCGAGGCGTAGCGCCGCCAGAGCCGGCGAGGCGGGGGCGCGGTACCATCGGGCGGCCCCAGCCCGCAGGAGCCGTGACAGAGCATGCCCGCCCCCCACGTCGACTTCACGTACGACCGCCTCCCGAACGGCCTTCGCTACATCCTCGCGCCAGACCCCCTCGCGCCGGTCGTCGCCGTGAACATCTGGTACGGGGTGGGGTCGCGGCACGAGTCGCCGGGCAAGACGGGGTTCGCGCACCTGTTCGAGCACGTGATGTTCCAGGGTTCCGCGCACGTGTCCAAGGCCGAGCACATCGCGCTCATCCAGGCGGCCGGGGGCACGATGAACGGGACGACATGGCTGGACCGCACGAACTACTTCGAGACGATGCCGAGCCATCAGCTCGAGCTCGCGCTCTGGCTCGAGGCGGACCGGATGGCCACGCTCCTCGAGGCGCTCAACCAGGAGAACCTCGACAACCAGCGCGAGGTCGTGAAGAACGAGAAGCGCTGGTCGTACGACAACCAGCCGTACGGCCTGTGGTCCCACAAGCTGCAGGAGCACCTGTTCCCGCCGGACCACCCGTACCACCACCCCACGATCGGGTCGATGGAGGACCTCGACGCGGCATCGATCGACGACGTGGCGGGGTTCTTCCGGACCCACTACGCGCCCAACAACGCGGTGCTCTCGATCGTGGGCGACTTCGACCCGGGCGAGGCCCGGGCCACGATCGCGCGCCTGTTCGGGCCGATCGAGCCGGCTCCCCTCGGACCGCCGCTGCCGGAGGTGGCGCTGCCGCTCTCGCTCGGCGGCGAAGTGCGCGAGGACCTCGTCGACCGCGTCCCGCTCGCGCGGGTCTACCTCGGGTATCGGGCACCGGTCTTCGGCGACAGGCGTCTGCACGCGCTCGAGATCGCGGGGCAGATCCTGTCGGGCGGGAAGGGGAGTCGCCTTCATCGGCGCCTCGTGCGCGAAGAGAGGATCGCCCAGGACGTCGCGTTCTTCGTCATGGGGTTCGTCGGCGGCGCGTCGATCGCCGCCGGGTGGGCCACGGTACGACCCGGCGTGGACGTCGCCCGCGTGGAGGCCGCCTACCTCGAGGAGCTCGACCGGATCGCGCGCGAGCCCGTGACGGCCGATGAGCTCGTCCGGGCGCGGGCGCTCGTGGAGACCGACGCGGTCGGGGCGCTCCAGCGTGTCGAGGACCGGGCCGACCAGCTCTCGATGTACGCGACCCATTTCGACCAGCCCGACAGGATCAACCGCGAGCTCGCCGAGTATCTCGCGGTCACGGCCGAGGACATCCGCGCGGTCTGCGCGGAGACGTTCCCCGCCGACCACCGGGTGGTCATCACCTACCTGCCGGCCGCGGACGCGACGGCGGACGGCGGCGGTCTGCAGGGCGCAGGAACGGAGGACGCGGCATGAGCGGCGAACACCTCGCGACGCGACCCACGCCGGGGACGCCACGCTCGTACGAGTTCCCGCCGTTCTCGAGGTCGCGCCTCGCCAACGGCACGGAGGTGCGGGTGGTCGACCTGCCCGGCCGCCCGCTCGTGAGCCTGGTCGTCGCCGTCCGCCGGGGCGCCACGGACGAGCCCGCCGAGATCGCCGGCGTCTCGGCGCTCGCGGCGCGGGCGCTCTCGGAGGGCACGGAGCGCCACGATGCCATCGGGCTCGTGGAGGCCGCCGAACGCCTCGGGGCGCAGCTCCACGCGTCGGCGGGCTGGGACTCCACGACTGGCGGCGTCGAGGTCCTCGCGGACCGGTTCGCCCCGGCGGTCGAGCTCCTCGCCGAGATGATGCTCACGCCCACCTTCCCGACGAGCGAGGTGGAGCGGCTGCGCGACCAGCGCATGAACGAGGTCCTGCAGGCGTACGCGGACCCGCGGCGCCGCGCCGAGATCGCGTTCGACGAGGTGATCTACACGCCCGATTCCCCGTACCGGCGGCTCCTCGGCGGCTCCCGGTCCACGGTCCCCGGGCTCGACTCCGCGGCTCTGCGGGTCCGCCACGCCTCGTGGATCGACCCGGGAAGGACGACGATCGTCGTCGGCGGCGATCTCGCGGGAACCGACGTGCTCGGGATCCTCGAGCCCCTCTTCGGCGGGATCTCGCCGGTCGCCCCGGTGCCGGCGCCCGCGCCCGTGATCGCCGCATCCGCGGTCGATCGGCCCCTCGTGCGCGTCGTCCACCGCCCGGGGGCGGTGCAGACCGAGGTGCGCGTGGGTCACGTGGGGCTCGCGCGGCGCATCCCCGACTTCCACGCCGTCAGCGTCATGAGCGCCATCCTCGGTGGACTGTTCGGGTCGCGCCTGAACATGCGGCTCCGCGAGGAGAAGGGCTACACGTACGGCGCGCATGCCGGGTTCGACCTGCGGGCCCACGCCGGCCCGTTCGGAGCCCGCGCGGCGGTCGACACCGACAATACCGTCCCGGCCGTCATCGACCTCCTCGGCGAGCTCCGGCGCATGCGCGACACGGACGTGACGCCGGACGAGCTGCGGGCCGCGAAGGACTACCTCATCGGCGTCTTCCCGCTCCGGTTCGAGACGCCCGGCCCCGTGGTGGGTGCGCTCGCGGGGCTCGCGATGAACGAGCTGCCCGACGACGAGCTGGCCCGGTATCGGCCGGGGATCGAGGCGGTCACCGTCGCGGACGTCCGCTCGGCCGCGGAGACGCACATCCACGTCGATCGCCTGGCGATCGTCCTCGTGGGGGACGCGGACCGGATCGCCACGGACGTCGAGGCAGCCGGCTTCGGCGACTACGACGTCGTGGCCGAGGATCTCGCGCCCGGCTGAGCGAGGCTCCCGGCGCGACGACGCCGGCACCCGGCGCGATGACGCCGGCACCCGGCGCGATGACGCCGGCACCCGGCGCGATGACGGCCGCCCACGAGGCGGCTGAAACCTTCCGGTCCCCGGCTGCCTCTCCACGTGTGACACCGGCTCGCGCGGCCGACGGACCCGGAAGGCGCCGACGCCTTCGGGCTCGCTGATGGGGCGCTGCCCGGTCGTCCGTGAAGCGTGGTCGACTCCCCGCGACCTCGCTCGACGAGGCAGGGGCCGCAGCGGTGGCCCCTGCCTCGTCGGAGACGGCGGGGGGCTCAATGCGGGGGAATACGGCATCATCGAGGCGATGGCAGGTGCGGACGCGAACTCTCCCGGTCTTGATCGCGACGATGCGCAGGCGCGAGCGGTCGTCGCGGCGGTTCTGGGCGGCGATGGTGACGCGTTCCGCGCGCTCGTCGAGCGCGAGAGCCGTTCGATCGTGCGCCTCTGCTTTCGGATCCTCGGCGACATCCACGAGGCCGAGGACGCTGCCCAGGAGTCCTTCGTGACAGCCTATCGCGCCCTGGCGACGTGGCGCGGCGAAGGTCCGTTCGGCGGCTGGCTGGCGACGATCGCCACGCGCATCGCGATCCGCCGCGCGTCGAAGCGGAAGCCGGTGGTCCGCCTCGACGCGCCCTCGGCAGACGGGGACCTGGGCGGCATGGCAGACGCGATCCTCGCGCGCTCGGCCTCGCAGGGGCACGCGCCCGCCGCGGCCGACCCGGCGGCTCGGGCCCTCCAGGCGGAGAGGTCCGACGCGGTGAGGCGAGCGGTGGCGCGGCTCGATGAGCCCTACCGAGAGGTCGTTGCGCTGCGCTTCTTCGGCG
>CAIYQJ010000436.1 GCA_903928275.1 uncultured Chloroflexota bacterium | reverse complement strand
GATGTCCCCGTTCAGTCGCGCGGCGCTCTCGGGCGTGAAGAGGCGCTGCTGGTCGGCGAACGACGGGGCGATCCGCGCGGGCTCAAGGCCGAAGATCCGGAACACCTCGTGGGACCACTCCACGACGTCGGAGGCCGGGTCCCAGGTCCAGCTCCCGACATGGGCGATCCGCTGGGCCTCGGCGAGCCCGGTCTCCGATGCGCGCAGCGCCGCCTCCGCCTGCTTCTGCGCCGTGATGTCCGCGACCATCGCGAGGAAGCGGGGGTTCGCGGGATCGCTGCTCAGCATGGGAGCGACCGCCTTGAGGTCCCACCGCACCGATCCGTCGGGGTGGAACGACCTCTTCTCGACGAGGTAGCTCGGGATCTCGCCCGCCCGCAGGCGGGCCTCGAGCTCGAGCTCGTGCGCGAGGTCGTCCGGGTGGGTGACCGCCTTCCAGTCGAACGTCTCGAGCTCGTCCTGCGTGCGTCCCACGATCTCGAGATAGCGGTCGTTCGCCCGGTGGACGCGCCCGGAGGTGGTGTCCACGAGCGCGATCCCGAGCGGTGCCACGTCGAACATCGTGCGGAAGAGGACCTCGCTCCGCCGTGAGCTCTCCTGGGCACGGCGCAGGTCGGTGATGTCGACGCTGACGTTCGCGAAGAGGTCCTTGCCCGCCATGAACACGGACGTGAGGTAGTCGCGGTCGTTGAAGTCGAAGTGCTCCTCCCAGGTCCGCGCTTCGCCCGTCCGCGACACCTCCCTGCTGATCTCGAAGAAGCCGGCCATCGCGTCGGCCCCGAACAGGTCGCTCGCGCGCCTCCCGGGCAGCTCTCCCGCGGGGAGGCCGATCGCCTTCGCCCCGCCCTCGTTGATGTCCACGATCTCCCAGTCCACGATCTCGCCGGCAGGACCGCGGACGAGGCGGTAGACGACGCCGTTGAGCGGAGCCTCGTGGAACAGAGCGCCGAAGCGCTCCTCGCTCGCGGCGAGCGCCTCCCGTGTGCGGTGCTCGTCCTCGATGTCGCGGGCGATGCCGGTGCGCGCGTTGACGGTCCCGTGCTCGTCGGTGACGGCGTGGACCTGGACCGACATCCACCGGTACCCACCGTCGGCCTGCCGGTAGCGGGCCTCGAACCGTCCGATCCCCTCGCGGTTGGCCCGCTCGCTCTGCGCCCGGATGGCGGCGAGATGGTCGGGATGGATGAGCGAGAGCGCCGGCTGCCCCACGAGATCCTCGGGAGCCCACCCGAGCACTGCCCGGACCGAGGGCGAGATCCATTCCATGGTCGAGTCGGGCTTGCTGAGGAAGACGATGTCCGTGGCGTTGTCGGCGAGCAGCCGGTAGCGTGCCTCGCTCTCGCGGAGCCCCTCCTCGGCGGTGTGGGCCGCGGTGACGTCCGTGAACGTCATGGCGGTCGTGAGCGGCTCGCCTTCGGTGGCGGGCCGCGGCCGCCACGCGAGGCGCACCCAGATGGGCTCGCCGACGGCGGGCTTGAGGCGCAGCTCGTGATCCTGGGGCTCGCCGGTCCGCTCGAGCAGCGCGTGGTGCAGGTAGAACGCGTCCTGGTCCGCCGCGGCGATGAAGGCGTTCAAGGGCCGCCCGACGAGCTGCTGCCGCTCCACGCCGAGCAGGCGGGCCGCGGTGAGGTTGGCGGCGCGGATGATGCTCCTCTCGCCCAGCGTGAGGTCGCCCACCGGCGCGAGGTCGACGAGGTCGAAATACTTCGCGCGCTGCGTGTCGAGCTCCAGGTTGGCGCGTCGGAGCTCCTCGCCCTGCACCTCGAGCTCGACCTGGTGCACCTGGAGGTCGTGGACGATCGCCTCGGTGGCCGCGGGCACCGGTGCCGAGTCGTCCTCGAGCCGGGTCGCCGTGGCGGCGGAGAGCGCCGCGACCCTCTCCTCGGCCTGCCGGCGCAGATCGGCGGCTGGCGGCGCGGCCTTCTTCGAGAGCGGTCGTTCGAAGCCGGGCATCAGACGGGAGGGCCGATCGTGATGGCTCGGCCGATCAGGCGGGGTCGCTTCGTGATGGCTCGGCCGATCAGGCGGGTCCGCTGCCCGGCTCCCCGGACGTGCCCGGGCGCGCCGGGCGTCACGCGGGATAGCCGCCACGCTCCGCTGGCGAGGAACGACTCGACACCGTCGAGACTCCTCATCCGAGGCGCCACCTTCGCCGCAGGTCGACTGGACCGGACCACGTTCGCGCATGACTGTCGTCGCGCGCCATCGCAGTCTACGCCCGCCGCGCGACACCGGACGATGGGCCTCGCCGGGCCGGCCCTGCGCCTCGGCAGCGCCCACCATGGCGCCCGCCGGGGTATCGTGGGACGACCCTCCACCCACCGCACCGGATGACCCCGTGACCGACGATCCGCAGCGCGACCCGGCGCCCGCCATCCCGGGCCCCGACATCCCCGCGTCCGACGGCGCAGGGCCAAACGGCGATCACGTCGGCTCCGCCGTGCCCGCCGTCGCGGGTCCGGCCATGCCCGAGTACCGCGGCGATGAGCTCGACGCCGAGCGCGGGCCCGGCCTGGGGTGCTTCTGGGTCCAGGTCGTCCTGCTCGTGGTCCTCTTCGTGCTCACGCCGCTCACGGTGGAGCTCGAGTGGCCGCCGATCGTGAGCGCGATCCTCCTGTTCGCCACGCTCGGGCTGCTGCTCTTCGTGGGGCAGACCGCGATCTTCCTGCTCCGCATCGTGGCCGCGGAGCGGCGCGGACGGCGCCGTCCGCTCGCGGGCAAGACCCCCACCGTGGGCGAGATCGAGGAGGCCGCGGGGGCCGTGGAGGGCCCTGCGACGGACGAGCGTCCGGAGGGCGACAAGGGCGTGCGACAATAGCCGCCGGGCCGCGTCCGGGAGCTCCCCGGTCCGCGTCCCCGTCGTACGAGATCGTCAGGGGAGCCCGCAGACCGTGCCCGTCCTCGCGACCTTCTTCTCGGTGCGCCGCGGGCGCGACCCGTTCTTCAAGTTCTTCATGCAGACGCTCTTCCCCCGCCAGGTGAAGGAGTACGAGGAGAAGTACGGGATCACGTTCATCGGCTGGTTCAACGTGGCGCATGGCTGGGACTACGACAATGTGATCCTGCTCGACCTGCCGGACTACGGGACGCTCGACAGGCTCGAGGCCGACGAGCGGACGCGTGCACTCGGCCATCGGGCCGGCGAATGGATCTTCGAACGGCATCACTCGATGTTCCTGCGGTGGCGCATGGGCAAGGACCTCACGTTCATCCCCTGAAGGAGGCCAGCATGGATCCGACACGGAACGACCTCCTTGGCGAGGTGGCGTCCGACGCCGCGCTCGAGCGGTCCGACTTCCTCGCGGTCGCGGGCGAGCAGCTGAGCAAGTTCATGGACGCCAACCGCCGGCGGCTCGAGGAGCTCGGCGGGATGGTGCTCATCGACGAGGACCCCGACTACCTTTCCGTCGCGCCGGACCTGACCTTCCGCAGCCGCAGCCGGTACCAGGACGCGACGTCGGGCGAGTGGATCTCCGAGACGGAGGTCATCGAGAGCGCGGCCGAGCTCGTGGAGCTCTACAACCCGGCCGACATCTACCAGTGGTTCGCCGAGGCTGCACGCGAGGCTGCCGGCCTGGCGCCGGAGCCCACCGGCGCCGGGGACGTCCTCGAGGCGGCGAACGTCGCCGGCGAGGATGCGCCCGCACTCGACGAGGACCGCGCCTACGCGGAGGCGGCCGACCAGTGGGCGGCCAGGCAGCCGGGCGAGGTCACCAACGAGGACGAGGCCGCCGGCGCCCTCTACGACCTCGCCATCGACTTCCTGGAGCGGAGCCAGCAGACCGAGGCCGGCCTGCTCGCCCGGTACGAGGACATGGCGGAGTCGATCTCTCCGAAGCTCGGCGACCTCATCATCGTGGACGACGACGACGAGCGGCTCATCCTCACCGCCTCGGGCTCGTTCCGCGCGGAGGTGGTCCCCGAGGGCGCCGACGGCGAGTGGAAGATGCTCACGACGCCCGAAGAGCTCGTCGAGTTCTACGACCCCACGGACGTCTTCGGCGATCTCGCCGACGCGCTCGCCGAGGGCTTCCCCGGCATCGACCAGGCGACCTCGGCCGCCGAAGCACCGGCCGAGGAGACCGAGGAGGAGACGCCGGAGAGCTAGGCTGCCCGTCGCGACACGACCATCCGGTCGGTCGCGTCGCCCGGCCCGCGGCCCCGCCTCACGATGCGGCTGATCGACGCCGAGCTCATCGACACCCGGCGCGTCCTGCCGGGCCAGTGGATGCAGTGGTACCACGCGCCCGCGCTCGCGACGTCCGTGCGCGCCGGCCAGTTCGTCCACGTCCGCACCGATGACTGGTCCGGCCTCGTCCTGCGGCGGCCCTTCACGGTCAACACCGCGGACCCGGCCACCGGCGT
>CAIYQJ010000435.1 GCA_903928275.1 uncultured Chloroflexota bacterium | reverse complement strand
CGGTCCGCCCGGCGCCTCGCGTCGTAGCGGGCGCGGCTCGCCGGATCGGTGAGGATGTCATGCGCCGCGTTGAGGAGCTTCGACCGCGCCGTGGCCGCCTCGGAGCCGACCACGTCCGGGTGGTTCCGCTTGAGGAGCGAGCGCCACGCCGCGTCGATCGTCTCCTGAGACGCCGTCTCGCTGACCTCGAGCTCGGCGTAGGGATCGAAGGACGGATCCGGCTCCACCAAAGCGTGCTCCCCCGGGGACACCCACGGCGCGCTGTCACGATCGTGATACGGCGCATCCCGGCGGCCGTCACGGGCAGTCTGCTCCGCGTCGCAGTTGTCGCGCTGGGTGAGCCGAGCGACCCGGGCATGCCGGGCGCAAGACCGAGTCGGGGCACCCCCGTCGCCGCACCGTCGAGCTGCCCCGTTCGGGGTCCGAGATCGTCGCAGAGAGGGGCAGAGCGCCCGGCGTGGAGTCGGGGGCCTGGGCGAAAGCGGGGTCTCACGCGTACGCCCGAGGGCGAAAGGTTGTCCCCGACGAGCCCCTCTGGCGTCGCCGTGGTGACCGGCCGATCAGGCGCAGCATCCCGGTCTGGCTGGGGCTGTCAGCCCAGGCGAAAGGCGACGAGGATCCCCCGCCACGCCACCTTGGAGCCCCTGTGGAGCCGAGGACGCCCGTTTGCGTCTGATTGGGCGCTTCGGCAGCTGGAGGACCTTACGATCGGCATTCGTGCGTGGATCACCGCGAGTCGAAGATGACAACCGTCGCGAAAATGACGGCCATGAGTATCGCGAGGATCAAGGCGAACGCCGCGAGGGCAAGCAAGACCGCGGTCACGACCGCGAAACGGAGCATCATCGGACTGGGTGCAGCGTCCGCTCGCCGGCGGGCGGACCGAGCCGTGAGACGTCCTCGTCGATCAACGCGGCGCGAGATCCGCACTGGACGTGCCACCAGACCCGCCCGTTCTCGCCGTGGACGAAGTGAGAATGCATGTCGCCGTTGCGCGCGACGACGCCTCGCTCGCCAGACACCGGGCCGATGCTCATGGCTTGAGCATCCACCGGGGCCAGCCGGAGGGCAAGGAGAAGAGACGAACGAATCGGCGAGGCCCCGAGTGCGTCGTTCGACAGTGCGCGGCGCGGGTTCGTGGCGAACCTGGCTTGTCAACGGATCACCGACGCGACCCCTTGACTCTTGGTGCTCGCCCGCCCACACCATGGGATGGCACCCTCGCTCGTACCGCTCACGCCCGGCGAAGTCACCGCGGTTCTCGCCGCGGCCCGCCACGGCCGCCGCCCGGTTCTCGACCGGTGGCTCATCGCGCTTGTCCTGGACACCGGTGCACGGCGGGGCGAGCTTTCCACCGTGACGCGTTGCCCTGAGGACGCGGGCCACGTCGTCGGCGTCGGGGCGGGTCCGAGCGAGCGGCTCATCCGGCTCGGTTCCGAGGCGTCGGGCGCGCTGGCAAGCCTGTCTGCGCACGAGGAGCGCGCGACGGCCGGCCGCGTCCTGTCGACGTGCAGCGGGACGATCCCGACCGACGGTGGCCTGCATGAGCGGATCCTCCAGGTCGGCCTCCGAGCAGGCGTCATGGGATCGCTCACCGTTCGGCGGCTGCGACGCACCTGGCTCGCCACGGTGCTCCAGCAAGGTCACCTCGAGGACGAATCCATCGCCACGCTCGCCGATCACCATCCCGAAAGCCTGGCACGCGCCTCGGTCACGGAGGCGCTCGCGGCGCAGGCCGCCGTTGGCTGGCAGTCGCCGCTCGACTACCTGCTCGCCCACGCGCGAATCGAACGCGCCGCCTGACCCATCCGGATCACGCGGCGCGCTGAGCATCGGTCGAGCGGCGTTGCCCGCTGGCTAGGCAGACCGCCGAGACCGGGAGTCCTGGACAACCCCGTCGGCACGCTCGACCGCGTCGCAGAGGTCCTCGATGCTGATGCTGCGCACGTAGCGCTGCGTGGTCGTGACGTTCGTGTGGCCGAGGATCCGCATGAGCGTGAGAAGGGGCATCCCTCCAGCAACGAGTTCGGCCGCGCGATAGTGGCGCAGCCCGTGGGGTCCGCTCGGGCCGACTCCGCCTGCGCGATGGTACGCGTCGGTGAGTACCTGGCCGATCGTGTTCGGCGCCATCCGCTGGCGACCCGCTCCCCGGCCATTGCTGCGGCTGAGGAAGAACCACCCCGGATCCTTCTTCGGGATGTCTTCGAAGCCACGGACGCCGTGCCGCGCGACCAGACGTGACCTGCCGCGGCGCAGGTACCGTGCGACGTCCGGGATGGCCGGCTCCGGCAGCGGCACCTCCCGCTTCGTGCGCCCCTTGCCCTCCAGGACCCGCACGATGCCGCGCTCCAGGTCCACGTCCTCGAGCTGGAGGCCGCACAGCTCATCTGCCCGCAGCGCGGTCCAGCGCAGCAACTTGAAGATCGCGCGGTCGCGGACGAGCAGCGGCGCAGTCCCGTTCGTTCCGGCCTCGAGCCGAGCGAGCTCGTCGCGGCTCGCGGCCTTGAGCTCGCCCTCGACGGTGAGGAGCCGGACGCGGCGCTTCCCGGGCGAGAACGGACTCCGGGCGATCTCCTCCTCCTCGACGAGCCAGGCACAGAAGGAGCGGAGCGGCGCCATATAGGACGTGACGGTGTTCACCGACATCCGCTCGCGCGGATCGTCCGTGCGCCGCTCGGGCGTGATGCGGGACCCGCGACCACGCCAGCCTTTGCGCATCGCAGGGCGCTCGGAGAGGTCGTCCTGATAGCGGCCGACGGTCGCCGTGTCGAGCGACTCGACGGTCGTCGGGAGGTCGTTCTCCCCGAGCCAGCGGATGAAGCGGGCGAGGTCGCGGCCATGCTTCGCGCGTGACGTGCGCGACCAGATCGAGCGCCTCACGGCGCAGAAGTCCTGGACGAGCGGTTCCAGGCCCTTCGGTACGGGCTTCTCTTCGGCCATGACATCGGGGCCTCCTGCCCCGATCCGGCGGGATTCCGCGGCGCCTCACGCGGGCGCCGTCGCATCCCCGGATCCGGTCCGAAAAGGTCCCCGTAGGTGTCAGCTGAATGTCGCCCGCCGTTCGGACGAGGTGTGAGCTGAATGTCGCTGCACCCGGATCTCCCCTGGACAAGAGCATGTCCGGCGAGACTTACGGCCTGTCAAGCGGGGCTCGGGGCGAAATCCACGCTCACGACGACATTCAGCCGTCAGGTGAGGGGAAGGAATGGAGCGGGAGACGGGTCTCGAACCCGCGACATTCAGCTTGGAAGGCTGACGCTCTACCGACTGAGCTACTCCCGCCCGGGG
>CAIYQJ010000434.1 GCA_903928275.1 uncultured Chloroflexota bacterium | reverse complement strand
CGCCGCCGCGCCCGCGGACATGCCGGTGTTCCGGGCGTGCCTCGCATCGCCGCCGCGCCCGCGGACATGCCGGTGTTCCGGGCGTGCCTCGCATCGCCGCCGCGCCCGCGGACATGCCGGTGTTCCGGGCGTGCCTCGCATCGCCGCCGTTCGAAAGCTGCCGCATGGCGCTCCGCGATCGACCCTCGTATCATCGCTAGGCCCGTCCGGCCTCGGCGATCGCCGCTCCGGACGAGCGCGGCGCCCGCACCGAGAGGTCCGACCGACCATGCGTCTCGCTCTCGCGGCGGTCACGGCCCTCGCGGCGGCGCTCCTCCAGGCGAGCATCGTGCCTTTCGCGCGGATCGGCGGCGCGACGCCGGACCTCCTGTTGGTGGTCGTGCTGTTGTGGGCATCGTTCGGCCTGTTCGACGCGGCGATGGTCGCTGCGTTCGTCGGCGGCATCGTGCTCGACGCGCTCGTGCTCCGCCCTCTCGGGTCGACGTCCTTCGTCCTGCTCCTGGCCGCCGCCGTACACGCTACAGCCGCCCGCACGGGGGCGCGGGCGCGCGTACCGATCCTCGTCGTCACCGCGTTCGTGCTGTCGGTCGTGACGGCGCTTCTCTGGAACCTCGTGTATGGTGCTCTGGCCGGGCCGGTCCCGGCGCCCGACCGCTTCGGGCCGGTCATTCCGGATGCGATCTACACGACAGCGATCTACGTCGTGATCCTGCCGATCGCCATCCTCCTCCGCCGCCGATTCGGCGAGCAGGAGCGTGCAGCCTGGTGAACGACTCCCTCCTGCCGAACGAGACCGTCCGTTCGCGCCGCCCGATGCGCTTCCTGGCCTTCGGGGTCGCGATCGCGGTGGTCGTCGGCGCGTTGACGACGCGGCTCGTCTTCCTCCAGATCCAGCAGGCCCCTCGATTCGAGGCGCTCGCGCAGGCCAACATGACGGCCTCCGTGTCGGTCCCGAGCACGCGGGGCATCGTCTACGACCGGTCCGGCCATGCGCTCGTCCAGAACATCCCGACGTGGTCCGTGAAGATCCGGCCCGCGGATCTGCCGTATCCGCAGCGCGACGCGGTCGTGGCCCGGCTCGCGGACCTGCTCGGGATGAAGTCGACGGACATCAACGCGAGGATCGAAGCCAACCCCGGGTCGCGTTTCGACCTCGTCCGGATCAAGAGCGACGTCGATGAGTCCACCGCCCGCCTGATCGCGGAGGAGGGGCTCAAGCTCCCGGGCGTCGAGGTCACGGCGGAGTCGCGGCGGGACTACATCTACGGCCCGCTGTTCTCCCAGGTCATCGGGTACACGGGCGCCATCGGCGCTCCGCAGCTTGCCGACCTCGAGGCGAAGGGCTACCTGCCGGATGACCCGATCGGCCAGGCCGGCGTGGAATCCTCCTACGAGACGGCCCTTCGCGGCGTCTACGGCCAGCAGCAGGTCGAACGCGACGCCACCGGCCGCGTGATCCGCGTCCTGCAGACGACGAGCGTCCCGCAGCCCGGCCAGTCGCTCGTCCTCTCGATCGACGTGAAGGAGCAGCAGTACGCGCAGCAGGCGCTCGAATGGGGCCTGAAGACGGCGGGCGTCCAGCGCGGGGTCTTCGCAGTCATGAACCCCCAGACGGGCGAGATCCTCGCCTTGGTCAGCCTGCCGACCTACGACGCGAACGACTTCGCTCGGGGGATCACCGACGCGCAGATGCGGGCGTACCTGTCCAACAAGGACACGCCCTTCCTCGACCACGCGATCGCGGAGCAGTACCCGCCGGGATCCACGTACAAGCTCGTCACGGGGACCGGCGCCCTCCAGGACAAGAAGCTCACCCCGACGACCGAGGTCCTGTCCAAGCCGTTCGTCCAGATCGGCCCGGACAAGTACTGGGAGTGGAACCGCGCCGGCTGGGGGCCGCTGACGATCACCGAGGGCTTCGGGCGATCGAGCGACACGTTCTTCTACCAGGTGTCGGCGATGCTCGGCATCGAACGGCTCGCGTACTGGGCGAAGGAGTTCGGCTTCGGGGCACTCACCGGGATCGACCTCCCCGGCGAGGTCGCCGGCCTCGTCCCGTCCAACCAGTGGAAGCAGGACACGTTCGGCCAGGCGATCTTCCCGGGCGAGACGCTCCAGGCGGGGATCGGCCAGGGCTTCGACGTCTCGACGCCGCTCCAGGTGCTCAACGCGTACGCGGCGCTCGCGAACGGCGGCAAGCTGTACCAGCCGCAGGTCGTCCGCGAGATCAAGGCGGCCGACGGCACGGTGGTCCGGGCGTTCACCCCGCATCTCATCCGGAAGCTGCCCGTGAGCGCCGCGAACCTGGTGACCATGCGTCTCGCCGCCCGTCGCGTCGCGACGATCCGCCACACGTACAACGTGGTGGACATGCCGATCATCGTGATGGGGAAGACCGGCACGGCGGAGTACGGTGTGAAGGACGCCCAGGGCCGCCTGCCCTACCACAACTGGTACGTCGGGTTCGTCTCGAAGAGCGGCGACGTCCGCAAGCCGGACTCGCAGCTGGCGTTCGTCTCGTTCGTGTACGGGGCGGACACCGTCGGCAATGCCGCCACGGAGATCGCCAAGTACTACCTGCAGCTACACTACGGCATCAAGAAGGATTACCGGATCCCGTCGCTTCTCGTGCGCGGGAACTTCTACGGGGATTGATGGGCCGATCCACGTCGACCGCCATGCACTCCCGCCGGGTCGTCCGCTGATGGGCGTCCTCCGAGCGGAGCCCGCGCGCCTCGGCGCCGCCACGCGAGCCGTGGGCACGGCGTGGCGAACGTACGACTGGCAGCTGTCGGTCTACGCGCTCATGCTCATGACGTTCGGGCTCGTGATGGCGTACAGCAACAGCGTCCACGACGGATCGTCGCCACTCGCGATGGGTACGACCTTCACGCGCGGCGTCATGTGGTCCGGCATCGCCGTGGTCGTGTTCGCGGCCGCGACCGCGTTCGACTACAAGTGGCTCAAGACGTTCGCCTGGCCGCTGTACGGGCTGAACCTCGGCCTGCTCGTCCTCTCGCTCGCGATCGGCACCGGCGTGGGGAACAGCTCGCGCTGGATCACGATCCCCATCATCGGGATGCAGTTCCAGTTCAGCGAGCTCGCGAAGATCCTCATGATCATCGTCCTGGCCCGCTTCCTCAGCGCGCGCGAAGCCCGGCTCGATTCCCTGTCCACGATCCTCGGCGCGGGCCTCCTCATGGCCCCTGTCGTGGTGCTCGTCATGCTCCAGCCTGACCTGGGCACCGCCCTCGTCCTCTTCGCGATCGTGGCGGGGATGCTCTTCATGTCGGGCGCCAGCATCCGCTGGCTCGCGGTGCTCGCAGCGGCCGCCGTCGCCTTCGTCCCGGTAGCCTGGAACTTCATCCTCCACGACTACCAGAAGGCGCGCCTGCTGAGCTTCCTCGATCCCGCCAGTGATCCGCAGGGTTCCGGATATCACCTGCTGCAGTCGCAGATCGCGGTCGGGGCCGGCGGGTTGCTCGGGAAGGGCCTGACGAACGGGACGCAGAACCAGCTCGACTTCCTCCCGGTGCAGACGACGGACTTCGTCTTCGCGATCCTCGCCGAGGAGCTGGGGTTCGTCGGCGCCCTCGTGGTGTTCGCGCTGTTCGCGGCTCTCCTGTGGCGCGTGCTCGCGTCGGCCTGGAGGTCCCGCGACCCGTTCGGGACGCTCTTCGGGGCCGGCCTCGCGTCGTTGATCCTGTTCCAGCTCCTCGTGAACGTGGGCATGGTCATCGGGATCATGCCGATCACCGGCATCCCGCTCCCGTTCATCACCCACGGTGGCGCGTCCCTCATCACGCTGGCGCTCGGGCTCGGCATCCTCCAGAGCGTGAACCTGAGACAGACCCGCGCCGAGTGGTGAGCGCGGCCGGATCGCGCGCGGCTCCCGCCCCGCCGCCGGTCCCCGCCGGGCGCGTGCATGCGATCCTCGGGCGGGTCGAGAAGCCGGCCCGCTACACCGGTGGCGAGTGGAACAGCGTCGCAAGGAGCTGGTCGGCGACGCGGCTGCGCTGGTGCCTCGCCTACCCCGATCTGTACGAGATCGGGATGAGCAGCCTCGGGCTCAAGATCCTCTACGAGGTGCTCAACGACCGGGCCGGAACGCTTGCCGAGCGGGTCTTCGCCCCGTGGGTGGACCTCCAGGCCGAGCTGCGGGCGGACGATGTCCCTCTCTGGAGTCTCGAGACCCGCCGCCCGCTCTCGGCGTTCGACGTCGTGGGCTTCAGCCTCGGGTTCGAGCTCATCGCGACGAACCTCCTCGCCATGCTCTCGCTCGGCAGCGTGGGCCTGTCGACGCGCGAGCGGGCAGAGGCGGAGCCCCTCGTCGTGGCCGGCGGCGCTACGACCCTCAACCCCGAGCCGCTCGCCGACTTCCTCGACGCGGTCGTGCTCGGCGAGGGCGAGGATGCCGTCCTCGAGATCAGCGCGGTCCTCGAGCGGATCGGATGGACCGACCGCAAGCTCGAGCCGGACGGGTCGATGCGCCGGGGATGCTCGCGACCGGACGCGCTGCGCGCGCTCGCGACGATCGCCGGCGTGTACGTCCCATCGCTGTACCGGCCGATGCACCTCCCGGACGGGCGTATCGGCGGGATCGAGCGCCACGACGAGGCGGTGCCGGCCACGGTCGTGCGGAGGATCGTCGCCGACTTCGAGACGAACGTCCGCGGGATCCGCCAGGTCGTGCCGAACGTGCCGGTGGTCTTCGACCGCGCCCAGATCGAGGTCATGCGCGGCTGCACCCGTGGCTGCCGGTTCTGCCAGGCCGGCATGCAGTTCCGACCGCTGCGCGAGCGTCCAGCGCACGTGGCGATCGCGGCCGCGGACGCCATCCTGCGCGCGACCGGGTACGAGGAGATCGGCCTCACGAGCCTCTCGACGGCCGACTACACGCATGTCGCGGCGGTCGCGACCGAGATCCGTCGCCAACACCCCGACATCCACGTCTCGATCCCGAGCACCCGCGTCGACGCGTTCACCGTGGACCTCACCGACGCCCTGGGGACGGCGCGCCGGAACGGCTTCACCTTCGCACCTGAGGCCGGCAGCCAGCGGATGCGGGACGCGATCAACAAGGGCGTCACCGACGACGAGATCGTCCGCTGCGCGGAGCTCGCGTTCAGCCGCGGGTGGAGCACGCTGAAGTTCTACTTCATGGTGGGACTGCCGGGCGAGACGTTGGACGATGTCGCAGGCATCGCCGCGATCTGTCGGCGGGTCCTGGCGGCCGGACGCCGCCATCACGGCGAACGGGCCCTCGTGAAGGCGAACGTGAGCACGTTCGTGCCGAAGCCGCTCACGCCGTTCCTCTGGGATGGCCAGGACGACATCCCGACCATCGAAGCAAAGGTCGCGTTGCTCCAGAAGGCACTCCGCGGACGCGGCCTCGACCTCTCGTGGCACGAGCCGCGCGAGAGCCTCCTCGAGGCGGCGCTCTCGCGTGGTGACCGAAGGCTCGGGGCGGTGATCAGGCGCGCGTGGGAGCTGGGCGCCCGGTTCGATGCCTGGAACGATCACTTCCGGTTCGACGCCTGGATGGCGGCCTTCGCCGAGGCCGGCCTCGACCCGGCCTGGTACGCCCAGCGCGACATCCCGCTCGACGAGCATCTGCCGTGGGAGCACCTCGACGGGGGTGTGAGCGCGAGCTTCCTCCAGCGCGAATGGGGACTCGCGCGAGAGGGGCGGACGGTCCCCGACTGTCACTGGGACGCCTGCTACGACTGCGGCGTGCCGGCCGCGACCGGCTTCGCGTGCCGGACGGGAGAGGATGGGCCGCGAGGCCGCCTCGTGACGCTCGAGCCGCTCCGGCCGGGAACCGACGACGACAGGGTGAAGCGGCGCTGGGCATACGTGGGCCCGCCGGGAGACCCGCGGCGCGCCGGGACGCTCGAACCCCCTGGCAGCCGCGCCGTCGTCGGGGCCGCCGAGGAGGCACCCGCACCGTAGCGAACGCCGGAGGAGGCGGCGCCGCGGCCCGCCGACGCCGCCCCGGACGCCGGTGCGGACGGCCATGCCGATCGTGGCGCAGACTACCCGCCGAGCCCATGCCCCACGAAGACCGTCCACCGTCCGTCGTGCCGCGCCAGCGTTGGCGGATCGTGTTCCGCCGCGACGAAGGCGCGCGATTCCTCGCCCATCTCGACGTCATGAAGCTCTGGGAGCGAGCGCTGCGCCGGGCGGGGATCCCGGTCGCCGCCACGGAGGGATTCAACCCGCGACCCCGGATCGTGTTCGCGGCGCCGCTGCCGCTGGGCATGCTCGCCGAGCGCGAGGTCGTGGACATCGTCCTCTCGGAGCGGCTCACGGTGGCCGACCTGCGTGGACGCCTCGAGCGCGACCTGCCCGAGGGCTTCGCCCTCGTCGACCTCCACGATGTCTGGGTGAACGCGCCGTCCGTGGCGGCGCGCCTGGCCAGCGCCACCTACCGCCTGGACATCGCGGGCGCGGACGAGGCCGCCGTCCGCTGCGCCGTCGCGGGCCTGCTCGCGGCCGAGCGCGTGGAGCGCGAGCGCCAGAAGGACAAGCGCACGGTGGTCTACGATCTCCGGCCGCTCGTGATCGGCGTGGACGTGCTGCGCTGGGACGACGCGGGCGGCGATGGCACCCTGCGGATCGAGGTCCGACACTCGCAGGATGGCGGTACCGGACGGCCGGAGGAGGTCGTGGCGGACCTCGCCGCCCGGATCGGACGGGATCTGACCACCACCCTCACCGTCCGGGAGCGCCTCACGCTGGTCGACGAGGACTGAACCGTCGACCGGCACGGCACCGACACCGCGTCCGATCGCGCGCCCTCGGCGGCAGCCCTCGACCGCCGCGTTTGACGCGGCCGAGCGAGGGACGTACCATCCCCATTCGCGCCCGGTCATCCCGTCGCGCCCTTCCGGCGACCCCCACGACCGTCCGCGGTCGCCCTTCGTCTCAGATCCGAGGACCCATGTACGCAGTCATCGAGACCGGCGGGAAGCAGTACCGCGTCGAGGTCGGCACCGAGCTCGAGGTCGAGCTTCTCGACGCCGAGCCGGGCACGGAGATCACGCTGGACCGCGTGCTCCTGGTCGCCGACGGCGACACCGCCGCCATCGGACGGCCCACCGTCGCCAACGCGTCGGTCCACGCTGAAGTGGTCCGCCGCGACCGTGGCGTCAAGGTCATCAGCTTCAAGTACCGCCCCAAGGCGCGCCGTCGCGTGAAGAAGGGTCACCGCCAGGAGCTGCTCGTCCTCCGGATCGCGGACATCATGCTCGACGGGAAGAGCGCTGCCGAGGATGTCGTCGAGAAGGCGGACGCGAAGAAGATCGAGCGCGAGCAGGTGGTGGAAGCCGCCGCCCGGCAGGCCGCCGAGGACGCCGCGCTCGCCGCGAAGCTCGCGGAGAAGGCGGCGCAGATCTCTGCACCCGCCGAGGGCGCTCCGAAGAAGTCGCGGGCCGCGAAGCCTGCGGCGGACCAGCCGGTCGCCGACGCCGCCGCCGAGACGCCCGCAGAGGCAGCCGCCGCCGAGCCGCCCGCAGCGGCAGCCGCCGAGACCGATGCCGTTGATGCCGATGTCGCACCCGAGAGCGACCTCACGAAGAAGGATGCCTGACCATGGCACACAAGAAGGCAGGCTCGAGCGTCAAGAACGGGCGCGACTCTGCCGGCCAGCGGCTCGGCATCAAGGCCCACGACGGTCAGCTGGTGACGGCCGGCTCGATCATCGTCCGCCAGCGCGGCATGACGTTCATCTCCGGCTCCGGGACGGGGCTGGGCCGCGACTACACGGTGTTCGCGACCGTCGCGGGGAACGTGCGGTTCGAGCACCAGACGCAGAAGAAGAAGCGCGTCCGGGTCGTCCCGGTCGCGGAGATGGCCGCGACGGAGGCCTGACCCGCGAGGACCCGTCGATGCCGATGGCATCGCGGGGGATCGCGACGGAGCCACTGCGCACGCACCTGGAGAACCTGTGAAGCCCAGCATCCATCCCAAGTACTACCCGGCGAACGTCACGTGCGCCACGTGCAAGACCGAGTTCGTCGTGGGGTCCACTCGCCCGGAGCTCCGCGTCGACGTCTGTGCCGCCTGCCACCCGTTCTTCACGGGCAAGCAGATGATCATCGACACCGCCGGCCAGGTGGAGCGCTTCCAGAAGCGACTCGAGCGCTCGGCCATCGGGCGCTGACCGGCCCCGGTCGCGCCTGCCCGCCCGCCATCGCCCGGGCCCCGGCATGGCGCGCATGAGGTACGGCGGCCAGGCGCTCGTCGAGGGCGTCATGATGCGCGGCCGTGGCGCCATCGCCGTCGCGCTGCGCGCGCCCGACGGCCGCATCGTCTGCCAGACGGAGCCTCTGACGGGGACGTTCCGCGCGACGCGCTGGGCCAAGCTCCCGTTCCTCCGCGGGCTCGTCGTCCTCTACGAGACGCTCGTCGTGGGGACCCGCTGGCTCGTGCGATCCGCGAACGTCGCGGCGTCCGAGGAGGGGGTGGAGCTCGGGAGCGCGGGCGTGGCCATCATGCTCACGATCACCCTCGCCATCGGGATCGGCATCTTCTTCTTCCTGCCGCTCCTCATCACTCGCGCGGTGGTGCCCGGGAACGGCGGGATCCTGGAGCACGTCGTCGAGGGCTGCGTCCAGGTCGCGATCTTCATCGGCTACCTGTTGCTCATCTCCCGCGCCGGCGACGTGAAGCGGACCTTCATGTATCACGGCGCCGAGCACATGTCGATCCACGCCCTGGAGAATGGCGATCCGCTCACCGTGGACCGGGTGCGGCCCTATCCCACCGCCCATCCGCGGTGCGGGACCGAGTTCCTCGTCGTGGTCATCATCCTCTCGATCCTGACGTTCTCGCTCATCGGCCGGCAGCCGATCCTCGTCACGATCGTGAGCCGGATCGTGCTCATCCCCTGCATCGCCGCGGTGGCCTACGAGATCCTCCAGTTCGGCGCGCGGCACGAGGGGAATCCGCTCATGCGCGCGATCATCACGCCCGGGCTCTGGGTGCAGGCGATCACGACGAAGCGCCCGACGGACGATCAGATCGAGGTCGCGATCGTCAGCCTGGAGGAGGCCCTCGCGGCGGACGGCCAGCCGCTGCCGGAGGGATCGGCGGCCATCGAGCGCCTGTCCTACGCGGATTTCCTCGCGACGAAGGCGGTCGATGCCGCGGTGGGCGGCGACACGCTGAGCGAAGAGGACGGCCAGGCCTCGGGCGAAGCGGCCGGCCAGGCCCCGGGCGAAGCGGGCGGCCAGGCCCCGGGCGACGCGGCTGGTCGCGCCGACGCCGATGGGGCTGTCGGGTCGGGCGCGGGAGTCGAGGCGGTGTCGCGGCCGACGGCCGAACCGGTCGCCACGGGCGCCGCACCGGTCGCACCGGTCGCCGAAGGCGGGCCCGAGACGGCGCGATGATCGACGCGAAGCTCGTCGAGGTCGCTCGCCAGTACGACGACGTCCAGGCCGAGCTGTCCAGGCCCGAGGTCTCGTTCGATCCGGACGCGCTCCGCCGGCTCGGGAAGGAGCTCGCCCGGCTGGAGCCGGTCGTCGAGGCGTTCCGCCGCCTGCAGGACGTCCGCTCGCAGCTCGAGGGCGCCCGTGAGCTCCGTGACGTCGAGCCGGACGGGGAGCTCCACGCCATGGCGAAGGACGAGGTCGCCGAGCTCGAGGCGCAGGAGGCGCGCCTCGTCGACGAGCTCAGGTTCCTGCTGCTCCCGCGCGACCCCAGCGACGACCGGGCCGTGATCATGGAGATCCGCGCCGGTGCCGGCGGCGGCGAGGCTGCGCTGTTCGCGGCCGAGCTCCTCCGCATGTACGTCCGGTACGCGGAACGCCACCGCTGGCCGGCCGAGATCCTGTCGACCAGCGAGACCGGGATCGGCGGCATGAAGGAGGCGATCCTGCAGGTCGACGCGGACGGTGCCTACAGCCGGCTGAAGTTCGAGGGCGGCGTCCATCGCGTCCAGCGCGTCCCCGTCACGGAATCGAGCGGCCGCATCCACACGTCCACCGCGACGGTCGCCGTCCTCCCGAAGGCGGACGAGGTCGAGGTCGAGATCGATGAGCGCGACCTCCGCATCGACGTGTACCGCTCCACCGGGCCCGGCGGGCAGTCGGTGAACACCACCGACTCGGCGGTGCGCATCACGCACCTTCCGAGCGGGCTTGTCGTGGCGATCCAGGACGAGAAGAGCCAGCACAAGAACAAGGCGAAGGCGATGTCCGTGCTGCGCGCACGCCTCCTCGACCTCGAGATGGAGCGGCAGCGTGCCGAGGGCTCTGCGCTCCGCAAGGGCATGGTTGGGAGCGGGGATCGGTCGGAGAAGGTCCGCACGTACAACTTCGCGCAGGATCGGGTCACCGACCACCGGATCGGGATGGACCTCCACAACCTGCCCGGCGTCCTCGATGGCGACCTGGACCGGCTCATCGACGCGCTGAACATGGCCGACCAGGCCGAGCGCCTCAAGACGCTCGTGGACGACGGCGCCGGCTGACGACCGTTGGTG
>CAIYQJ010000433.1 GCA_903928275.1 uncultured Chloroflexota bacterium | reverse complement strand
GGCGTCTGGGTGTCCAACCACGGCGGCCGGCAGCTCGACCGCTCCGTAGCGTCCGTCGACGCGCTCCCGGACGTGGTGGCAGCCGTTCGGGGCCGGGTGCCGGTCCTCTTCGACAGCGGGATCCGCCGCGGGATGGACGCCCTCACCGCGCTGGCCCTGGGCGCGAACGCCGTCTTCGTGGGGCGCCCACTGCTCTGGGGGCTCGCGTGGGACGGCGAGCGGGGCGCCGGGGCCGTCCTCGACATGCTCCGCGACGAGCTCGACCTCGCGATGGCGATCTCCGGGAACGTTCGGGCATCCGCGATCGACCCGAGCATCCTCGTCCGCGCCGACGCCGCCCACCTGCCGTGGGCGGCCAGGTGAGCCGGCAGGGGCCCGGCGAGCCCGCGGGGGCACCGGTGAGCCGACCCGGTCCGCGGCCAGTCCCCCAGCTCGACGCCATCGGCGGATATGTCATGGGCCGGCCGTCGGCCGCCGAGGTCGAACGCGGCGCGAAGCTCAGCTCCAACGAGAACCCGTACGGCCCGTCGCCGCTCGGGATCGCGGCCGCGGTTGCGGCGCTGCCCGGCGTGAACCGGTACCCCGCCGAGCCGGGCCCGCTGCGCGAGAGGATCGCCGTGGCGCACGGCGTCTCGTCGGCGCATGTCATCACGTGCGCGGGCAGCGACGAGGTCATCCACCTCGTCTGCTCGGTGTACCTGGAGCCGGGCCGGCGGATGATCCTCGGGAGCCCGCCTTACGGGATCCATCGGATCGCCGGCCAGTTGTCGGGCGCCGACCTCATGCGGGTCCCGCTCGTCGACTTCGTCCACGACCTTCCCGCGATGGCGGCTGCGGCGCGCCCGGGAGACGTCATCGCCGTCACGAACCCGCACAACCCCACGGGCACGGCCGTGACGCCGGAGGCGTTGCGCGACCTGCTCGTCGCGGTGCCGCGCGAGTGCGTGGTCCTCGTCGACGAGGCGTACCACGAGTACATGGACGACGACGTCCGGGTGAGCGCGGTCTCCATGCTCGACCTCCATCCGGGCCTCGTCGTCAGCCGGACGTTCTCGAAGGCCTACGGGCTGGCGGGCCTGAGGGTCGGGTACGGGATCGGGCAGCCGGAGACGCTGGAACCGATGGACCGGGTCCGAATGCCGGCCAACGTGAATGCCGTCGGGATGGCCGCGGCGATGGCCGCGCTCGACGATCGCGAGCACGTGGACCGCAGCGTGCGCATGACGCGCGAGGGTCGCGACCGGCTCGCCGCCGCGTGCCGGAGACTCGGACTGGAGCACGTGCCGTCGCAGACGAACTTCATGCTGGTCCGGGACCGCGACGGGTGGCCGGAGGCGCTCGCCGCGGAGGGGATCGTCGTCCGGCCGGGCGCCAACCTGGGCGTGCCCGACTGGCACCGCGTGACGATCGGAACCCCGGACCAGATGGATCGCGTCATCGCGATCCTGGAGCGCGTGGCAGGCTGACCGGGGCGTCGCGCCCGGCGAGGGCGTCGCGCCCGGCGAGGGCGTCGCGCCCGGCGAGGGCGTCGCGCCCGGC
>CAIYQJ010000432.1 GCA_903928275.1 uncultured Chloroflexota bacterium | reverse complement strand
TTCCGCCGCGCGACGCAGCTCGCGGTCGCGCTCGTCGTGCTCGGCATCGTCGTCGAGCGGTCCATGGCCCTCGCCGGAGGGGCCGCCGGCGGCACCGTCACCTCCGCCGAGTCGCTCTCCCCGTTCGGCGGGATCGAGACGCTCGGGACCTTCCTCGCCACGGGCGGCTTCGTGAGCCACGTGCACGTGTCGAACCTCATCCTGGCGATCGCCGTGCTGCTCGTCGCGTTCTTCGCCCGTGGCGCCTTCTGCGGCTGGCTCTGCCCGTTCGGCTTCCTGCAGGACCTCGTCGCCGGGTTCAGCCATCTCGTGCAGCGTCGCGTCCCCCCGGTCCGCCGGGCGATCCGCACCCTCGAGCGTCGCGCCTCGCGCCTTGCGGTCCTCGACCGACCGCTCCGGCTGCTCAAGTACGTCGTGCTCGCGTGGGCGGTCGTCGGGGCCGCCGCCTACGGGACGATGGTCTTCCGCGGCGTGGATCCATGGGACGCACTGCTCGAGATCGGCTCGGCGACCGTCGGCCTGGGACTCGTCATCCTCGTCGTCGTCCTCGTCGCGTCGTTCTTCGTCGAGCGTGCGTGGTGCCGCTACGCGTGCCCGCTCGGCGCGGCGGCGGGCACCGTCTCGCGGTTCAGCCCGATCCGCCTGGAACGCGTGGAGGCCGCGTGCTCTTCGTGCGGCGTGTGCACCACGGCGTGCCCCATGGGCCTCCAGGTGGCCACCGCGACCGTCATCACCAGCCGGGACTGCATCGGCTGCCTCGAGTGCGTCGAGGCCTGCCCGCGCTCGGGTGCTCTTGAGCTCCGTGCCGGACTGCCGGTCCTGCCGACCATCACGTTCCTTCCCCGGCGTTCGGCGGATGTCCCCGCCGTCACCGCCGAGATCTGACAGGAGGCACCCACCATGCGAATCAAGCCGATGGCCTTCGGCATCCTCACCATCGCCCTCTTCGCGGGCACGGTCGGAATCACCATGGCCGCGGGCGCATGGCAGTCGACGGGCCGGACCGCTGCCGGTGCGGGAGCCGGGGGCGGGGGAAGCGCGGCCACGGGCCAGGGCACCGGCGCCGGCGGCGGAGCGACCCCCGGCAGCGCGAGCGGCGCGGCTGGCGGCGCCGACCGCGTGGGCGGAACGACGTCCAGCGGCGGAACCGGCACGGCTGGCAGCGCGGTCATCGGCGACATCAAGGGCTGGATGACGATCGGCGACGTCGCGACCACCGCGGGCGTGAGCCTGCCCGAGATCCTCGCGGCCTTCGCGCTGCCGGCCGACACCCCGCCCACGACGGCCGTGAAGGACCTCGAGAGCGACGTCTTCTCCGTCACGGCCCTGCGCACGTGGCTGGCGGCCCGAGGCGGGCCGGACGCACCCGTCGCAGACCCTGCGCCTCAGCGGAGCGTGGCGCCGGGTTCGAGCGCGACGCCCTGAGACGGCCGCGCGTCGGGCCTCCGTCCGTGGGGGCCCGACCCAGGGACAGACGGCGGCGGCCAGCGCCGCCGTCGTAGCTGTGTCAGAGCCGGCGTGGTGGCGCCGCCGCCGGCTGTATCCGGGTCAGGACGGCCGTCGTGGCGATCGCCTCCGCCGCGGGCATCGGCTCCGTCGACCCGACGTCACCGCGTCAGGAGGCGTCCGCTGCGGGCCCAGGCGCCTGTGCCGCCGTGCACGGACACGGCGTCCTCGAACCCCTCGGACAGGAGGAGCTCCGTCGCTCCGCGACTGCGGCTCCCCGACTGGCAGATGACGGCGTACCGCTTGTCGCGCTTGAGCTTGCCCACGCGGTCCGGCAGGCGCTTCACCGGGACGTGGATCGCGCCGACGACGTGTCCGCGGGCGAACTCCCAGTCCTCGCGGACGTCGAGGACGCGGACGCTGCCCTCTGCGATGAGGCGGTCGAGCTCGTCGACGTCGATCTCACGCGTGCTGCTGCGGCGCAGGAACGAGAACATGGGACCTCCGGTGGTGGGATCAGGCGGGTCGGACCGAGCACGCCCCGCCGCGGGCCCGCGAACGGAGCCGCCAGGCGAGCGTGCCGGCGAGGAGCGCGAGCGAGGCCGCCCCGATGAGCGGCTGGATCGGCGCGAAGATCGTGAGAGCGCCGCTCGTCCCCAGGAGGACGAGGGCGATCTTGTTGCAGACCGGGCATCCGATCGCGAGGAATGCGCCGAACCCGGCGAGCGTGCCGATCGTGGTGGAGCGCGTCTCCGCCGAGGAGAGCACGGCGTCCGGGCCGCCGGCCACCGCCGAGCCCAGGAGCCGTGGCTCCGCTTGCGACGTCGGCGGCGACATGTAGGTCGCGAGGATCAGGCCCATGAGCGGGGCCGAGGCGATCCACACGGCGATGGCGAACGGCTCCGGCGGGATCTGCCGCCCGAACACGGGGTTCGGGATGATGGCCGCCACCAGGCCGAATGCGACGAGGGAGACGACCCCCCAGGCCGCCGCCCAGCCGAGCAGGCGGCGATCGGCGAGGGCCGTTGCGCAGGCTTCCATCAGCCGCGGTTCTTGCTCACGATCTGGCGGCCGCTCGCGGTCCAGGCGTTCATCCCGCCATCGAGGTTGATGATGTTCGTGTAGCCCATGTCGAGGAGCGACTGGGCGGCGATCCGGCTCTCGTTCCCGGAGCGGCAGTAGACGACGACCGGGGCCGCCTTGTCCTTCGGCAGCGCGGAAGCGTGCGCGGTGAGGTCCGTGTACGGGATGTAGGCGTCGGTCCCTTCGATCTCACCGATGTACGGGGTCTTCACGTCGAGCAGCGTGAAGTCCTTCTTCGCGAGCATCGCGGCGAGCGTGTCGGCCGAGACGTTCGTCCACGATCCCCCGTTGCCCTGCTGGACGGTGCCCTGCGACGACGCCATCGCCGCACCGCCGGTGCCCACTGTGACGCCGCCGCTCGGGCGCGAGAGGAGCATCCAGCCGGCGCCGACCGCGAGGACGGCGATGACCGCGACTGCGACCACACCGATGATCCGGTTCTGGCGCCTGCGCACGTCGACGGCCGACGTGGCCTTCTTCGCCTTCGTCCCGGTGGCCGCCGGAATCGCGGTCTTCGGCTGCGCGCTCGCGGGCGCCGGGGTCGGGCCCTTGCTCTTGCGGTTCTTGCTGCTCGAGGTGGACATCGTGCGACAGCTCCCGTGCTCGGTTGTGGTGTCGGATCGACCGGTCAGCGTGCCGCGCCGACCAGCGCGGGGGCCGGACCCTCGGCGGTCGCCGTGGGATCCGCGCCCGGGCCGAGGACGATGACCTCGCCCGACTGCTCGCCGCCCGCGCCGTCGCGCACGAGGTACGCGTGGTGGATCTCCGTGATGCCGCTCGAGAGAGTGGCGCCCACGCTGCAGTACTTGGTCGCGGAGAGCTCGATCGCCCGCCGGACCGCGTCGACATCGAGCGCGGGTCCATCGACGACGTGGACGACATCGATCCGCGTGAAGGCGTTCGGGTGGCCGTCCATCTGGACTCCCTCCGAGCGGACCTCGTACGCGGTGACGCCCTGGCGCTTCTTCCGCAGGATCGACATGACGTCCATCGCGGTGCAGCCGGCGATCGCGACCGGGATCAGCTCCGCGGGGCGCGGACCGGTGTCGCCCTTGCCGTCGTCGAGGACGAGCGTGTGTCCGCTACCGGTGCGGG
>CAIYQJ010000431.1 GCA_903928275.1 uncultured Chloroflexota bacterium | reverse complement strand
TCTCTGGCACCTGGATCACTCGCTTCCGTACGGCAACACCTGACGCGACTTGGGTTCGGGCGAGCGATTCGGGCCCGGACCCCCCCCAGTTGAAGGACTCCCTAGGCCATTGGGTTCATTGTGTGGCTGATCGGCGCGGCGAACGACATCCCGTGGGATGCAACGGGGCGGACGGTCGTTCCGCGGCGCGCAGCACGACGGTGCGCGGGAGCCGCGCGCTCGGGCCGAGGCAGCGGCGGGACGGCGTGCACGACCCCGGCCGCGACCGGGACCGCGCGGAGCGCCGACCGGTGCGAGCGCCCCTGTCGGGTCGGGCTCGGGTGGCGAGACACGGTTTCCCCTTCTCTCCCCCCCGGCGCTGTCTGAGTACGGCGGGCACAGCGGGGCCCGGCTCATCGGTAGTGTCCGCCTGACTCCCCGTCCGACCGCATGACCCGTTCGTACCCTGTCGGCGCGGGCGGATGGCGGAACCGGCCTCGTGCAGATGGATGACCTGCGGCGTGCCGCGCAGGAGAAGTGCCCTCGCCGACGAGACGGGGGCTCTCCCTGGTTCCGGGGCAGCGCCCGGCGGATGGGTGTCAGCGCACGGTCATGTACACCTTGTTCGACTTGGCGCTCGCCAGGTTCGCCGTGGTCGCCTCTGCAGAGACGACCACGTAGAAGTCCATCGGGATCTGGCTTCCGGTCGCCGCATCGGCTGTGCCATCCGCCGACGCGGTGACCGTCTTGGAGAAGTTGAACACCCAGTTGCCCCCGCTCTTCTTGTAGAAGACGAACGTCATCGTCGGCAGAGGGATGGCTGGGCCGACCGGGCCGACGGTGGCGGTGAACGTGACGATCCCGGCGACCGAGTAGTACGAGATGCGCTCCGCCACGATGGGGTTGTCGATCGTGGCGATCGGACGGAGGATGATGCTCAGGTGGACGTCGATGGAGATGGCTGAGCTCGTGGCGGCGGCGAGGTCGGCGGCTCCCGCGTACGTCGCCCGGTACGTGGCGTTCGTTTGCGGGTTGAACGTGAGGCTCGCGGTCCCGGGCGCGGTCGTCGCGGTCCCCACCGACGCCCACGTGACGCCGGCGTCGGTCGAGCGCTCGAAGACGATGGGCCGACCGGCACCCGCCGGGTGGAGCGTGGCCGTGAGGGTCACCGCGTCGCCCGCCGTGACGACGGTCGTGACGGGAGCGAGCGTGAGCGTGGAGGCCCGCGGCAGTGGGGTCACAGCGAAGGACCGAACGGCGCGAACACGGGGGCTCGAGTTCGACTTGGGGTTGGAGCCCGCACCCGAAGCGCCGTCGTCGAAGGCCCGTACCGACGCGAACGACTTGGCACCCTGGGAGGAGCTCCAGTACCGGGACCCTGAAGCTTCGAAACCACCGATCGCGGCCCGGTTCACGTACAGCTCGTTGAGCTCGTCCGTGCTCGGCAGGTACCAGTCGGTGTAGCCGCCGCCTCGGTAGGCGCGGGCGAGCCCCGCCGCATAGCCGATCCCGGCGCCGTTCTGGGCGATGATCCGGTCCGTGTTGGCCGACCCGGTCCCGAGGGCGGTGCCTGTCCCTTTTGGTACGGCGGTGGACGCGTGGGCCTTCAGCGCCCACGCGATGCGGGCGCTCTGGTCCTCCGTGGCGGCGATGAGGCCGCGCGTCTCTCCAGCGACGTAACCCGGGTCCCCGGCCTGGAGGATGTAGGCGACGATCCCGCCGCCGTAGGGGTCGCCGATGCCGAGCCCGGGCGTGACCGTGACCGTGTAGTCCTGGGTCGAGCCGTCGGCGGCGGTCACCGTGTAGGTGACGGGGGTCGTGAAGGCGTTCGGCGTCGTCCCGCTCACCTGGACGGCCGTGCCCACCTTCACCGACGTGCCGGTGGCCGCGAACGTCGCGACGAGCGCGGTGAGGTCGGTCCCGTGGGGGACGGCCACCGCGATCGTGTGCGCCGTGGGGTCGATCGCGCCCGCGGCAGCCGGCGAGAGGCCTTCGAAGCTGAAGTCGCGGATCTCCTTGGCGGAGCTCGGAGGGAACGCCCGAACGGCGCGAACAAGGAACTTCAGGCTCTTCCGGCCATCCTCATCAGTGGCGGCACCGGCGAAGGAATCGTAGTACGACTTGGTGAAACCCCCCTCGGAGGAGGTCCAGTACAAGCCGCGCACGAAGCCACCGATCGCGTCCTGGTTCGCCCGCAGCTCGTTCATCTCGTCCCTGCTCGGCAGGTACCAGTCGGTGTAGCCGCCGCCGGTGTAGGCGCGGGCGACCCCCGCCGCGTAGCCGATCCCGGCGCCGTTCTGGGCGATGATGTTGTCCGTGTTCGCCGACCCGGTCCCGATCGCGGTCCCGGTCGGGACCGGGGTGGCCGTGTACCTTTCCAGCGCCCACGGAACGCCTGCGCCCTGGTTCTCCGTGGCGGCGATGAGCCCCTTCGTCTTCCCCGCCTCGTACCCGGGGTCCCCGGGCTGGAGGATGTAGGCGACGATCCCACCCTCGAAGGCGTCACCGATGCCGAACCCGGGTGTGACCGTGACGGTGACCGTGTACGACACCGTGGAGCCGTCGGCGGCGGTCACCGTGTAGGTGACGGGGGTCGTGAAGTCGTTCGGCGTCGTCCCGCTCACCTGGACGGCCGCGCCCACGCCGACCGACATGCCGGTGGTCGTGAACGTGGCGACGAGGGCTTTGACGCGGGTCCCGTGGGGGACGGTGACCGCGATCGTGTGGGCGCCCTGGTCGATGACGCCCACGACGGCCGGCGAGAGGCCGGAGAAGCTGAATGTAGTGATCGCCGCGTCAGAGGTTGCGGTGAACGACCGGACGGCACGCACCCCGAGCGGGAAGAGCTTGAAGTAGGCGGTCTGCGTGCCAGCGGCGGCCAGGGCGCCGGCGACGAAGGCCTGGGACCACGCGGTGTTCCCGTCGGTCGTGCCCGCGATGGTCTGCGCGGCCCCCGACGAGCTCCAGTAGAAGTTGGACGTGAGACCGCCGATCGCGGCCTTGTTCAGATACAGCTTGTTGAGCTCGTCCTTGCTCGGCAGGTACCAGTCGCTGAAGCCACCGCCCCGGTAGGCGCGGGCGACGGCCGCCGCGTAGCCGGTCACGGCGATGTTCTGGCTGATGATGCGGTCCGTGTTCGCCGACCCGGTCCCGATCGCCGTCCCGGTCCCGCCCGGGACCGCGGTGGTCAGGTACGTGGCCAGCGCCCACGGGATCCCGGCCGCGGCAGTCGCGTCGGCCGTGGCGGCGATGAGGCCCTTCGTCTTCCCGGCCTCGTAGCCCGGGTCGCCGGGCTGGAGGATGTACGCGACGATCCCGCCGCCGTACGCGTCTCCGATGCCGAGCCCGGGTGTGACCGTGACGGTGTACGTCACCGTGGAGCCGTCGCCGGCGATCACCGTGTAGGTGACGGGGGTCGTGAAGTCGTTCCGCGTCGTCCCGCTCACCTGCACGGCCGCGCCCACCTTGGCCGCGTAGCCGGTTGTCGTGAACGTGGCGACGAGGGTGCTGACGTTGGTGCCGAGGGGGACGGCCACCGCGATCGTGTGCGCAACCTGGTCGATGACGCCGGCCGCCGGCCGCGAGAGCCCCGCGAAGCTGAAGGCGGTGATCGCCTTGGCGGAGGTCACGGTGAAAGAGCGCACGGCACGTACGAGGGACGAATGCGACTTCTGTTCTTCACTTGCCGTCGTGTAGTCAAATTCGGGGATATAGACCACGTCGAACGCTTGGGTGAGGTAGTTCGTCGTGGAGCTCCATCTGGCCCACTCCCAGCCTCCACCGCCGGCTGCGATGATCGCGGCCCGGTTCGAAGCCACGGCCATGAGCTCGTCCGTGCTCGGCAGGTACCAGTCCGTGTAGCCGCCGCCCCGGTAGGCGCGAGCGACCCCCGCCGCATATCCGGTCCCGGCGCCGTTCTGGGCGATGATGGCCTCCGTGTTCGCCAACCCGGTCCCGATCGCCGACCCCGCTGCGCCGGGGACCTCCGTCTGCTGGTAGGCAGTGAGCGCCCACGGCACATCACCTCCGCCCGCGGCTCCGAGATCCTTCTCGGAGACGACGAGCCCCTTCAGCTTCCCGGCCACGTAGCCCGGGTCGCCGGGCCGGAGGATGTAGCCGATGATCCCGCCGCCGTAATGGTCGCCGACGGCGAGCCCGGGCGTGACCGTGACCGTGTAGTTCTGGGTGGAGCCGTCGGCGGCGGTCACCGTGTACGTGACCGGCGTCGTGAAGTCGTTCGGCGTCGTCCCGCTCACCTGGACGGCCGTGTTCACCTTGACGGACGTGCCGGTGGTCGTGAACGTCGCGACGAGGGCGGCGAGGTCGGTTTCGAGGGGGACATTGACCGCGATCGTGTGCGCACCCTGGTCGATGACGGCGGCGGCCCGCCGGAGGTCGGCGAAGGTGAACGAGGTGATCGCCCTGGAGCCCGTGGGGAATGCTCGAATGGGACGAACCGCGAGCGTGAGGGACTTGAAGAGGGGGGCCTGGCTGCCATTGGCGAAGGCCTGGGCCGACGCCGTGGTCGCGCCGCCTTCGGACGAGCTCCAGTAGAAGGACGCCGTGAGGCCGTCGATCGCGGCCTTGTTCGCGTACAGCTTGTTGAGCTCGTCCTTGCTCGGCAGGTACCAGTCGGTGTAGCCGCCGCCGCGGTACGCGGCCGCGACCCCCGCCGCGTAGCCGGTCCCGCCACCGTTCTGGGCGATGATGGCGT
>CAIYQJ010000430.1 GCA_903928275.1 uncultured Chloroflexota bacterium | reverse complement strand
TGACCGACCGGCCGGAGTAGTCCACCCGCTTGCCGAGCAGGTTCTGCCGGAATCGGCCCTGCTTGCCCTTGAGCATGTCCGACAGGCTCTTGAGGCGGTGGTTCCCGGTCCCGGCGATCGCCCTCCCGCGCCGACCGTTGTCGATGAGGGCATCGCACGCTTCCTGGAGCATCCGCTTCTCGTTGCGGATGATGATCTCCGGGGCGCCGAGCTCCTGGAGCCGCTTGAGCCGGTTGTTCCGGTTGATGACGCGCCGGTACAGGTCGTTCAGGTCGGAGGTCGCGAAGCGGCCACCGTCGAGCTGGACCATGGGCCGCAGGTCCGGGGGGATCACCGGCAGGACCGTGAGGATCATCCACTCCGGGCGAGTGCCGGAGCGCCGGAACGCCTCGATGAGGCGGAGTCGCTTGATCGCCTTCTTGCGGCGCTGGCCGGACGTGGTCCGGACCTCCACGTGGAGCGTCCGCGCAAGCTCCTCGAGGTCCATCCGGACGATGATGTCGCGGATGGCCTCCGCGCCCATCCCGGCATAGAGCACGCGGCCGCCGCGTGCGCCGGACCCGAAGCGGGCGTCGAGATCCCGGAACTCGGTCTCGAGGAGTGTCTGCATCGGCTTGATGGAATCGAGCTGGTCGCGCACGCGCTTGAGCTCGTCCTTGTGGCCGTCGGCCTCGCGCGCGAACCGCTCGCGCTCGGCGCCGAGCGCCTCGTCCTTGGCCGCCTCGAGGTCGCCGATCTTCTGCACGGTGGCCTTCGCCTCGTCGGCCTCGCGGCCGGTGATCTCGGCGTCGACGCGCTCCGTCTCCTCCTTCACGACCTTGCGGAGCCTGGTCGTGGCCGGCTTGCCGCCCTTGTCGCCCGCGGCGACGATCACCTCGCCGGTGGGCTCGAAGACGACCGTGGTCTCCGCGACGCCCGAGCCGAGCTCGGTCAGCTGCGCCTCGACCGCCTGGGCCTTCTCGGCGATCTCCGCGATGCGCGACGCGCGGAGCTCCTCGAGCTCGGCCTTCGTCGTGGCGAGGGCGATGTTCAGCTCGTCGGACTTCCGCGCGATGTCGGCGCCGAGCTTGTCCTCCAGCTCCGACAGCTCCTTGGCGGCCTTGCCTCCGCGGCCCTCCATCTCCTCGTCGATCGCCGCGAGCGCCCGTCGGCGGGCGTCCTCGTCGATGTGCGTGACGATGTACAGGGCGAAGTAGAGGATACGCTCGAGGTTTCGCGGGCTCACGTCGAGGAGGATCCCCAGGCGGCTGGGCGTCCCCTTGAAGTACCAGATATGGGACACGGGGCTCGCGAGCTGGATGTGTCCCATCCGCTCGCGCCGGACCTTGGCGCGCGTCACCTCGACGCCGCACTTGTCGCAGATGATCCCCTTGTACCGGATGCGCTTGTACTTCCCGCAGTAGCACTCCCAGTCCTTGGTGGGACCGAAGATGCGCTCGTCGAAGAGGCCGTCCTTCTCCGGCTTGAGCGTGCGGTAGTTGATCGTCTCCGGCTTGGTCACCTCACCCTTCGACCATTCCTTGATCTGGTCAGGGCTGGCGAGCGAGATGCGGATCGCGCTGAAGTTGTTGACCTCGACCATCGTTCTCCTTGGCGCCGGGGGCCCGTCCGGCAGGTCGCTGGTCGCGGACGACGCCGGGCGGGCCCCCGGTGCCGTCATCGCTGAGGAAGGTTCTGACTAGTCCTCGAAGCCGGCGAGGTTGATCCCGCCGAGATCGGGGAGCGGATAGGCGGACGCGTCCTCTTCGCCGAGCGGGATCTCCTCGTCGTTGCTGTCGAGGATCTCCGCGTTCAGCCCGAGGCTCCGCAGCTCCTTGATGAGCACCTTGAAGGACTCCGGGACGCGCGGCGGCTGGATGTCCTCGCCCTTCACGATGGCCTCGTACGTCTGGACGCGGCCCATGACGTCGTCGGACTTCACCGTGAGGAGCTCCTGGAGGATCGTGGCTGCGCCGTACGCCTCGAGCGCCCAGACCTCCATCTCGCCGAACCGCTGTCCGCCGAACTGCGCCTTGCCACCGAGCGGCTGCTGGGTGATGAGGCTGTACGGGCCGGTGGACCGCGCGTGGATCTTGTCCTCGACGAGGTGGTGGAGCTTGAGCATGTAGATCTGGCCGACCGTGATCGGTCGGTCGAACCCGCCGCCGGTGCGGCCGTCGCGCAGGTCGATCTTGCCCGAGGCGGGCAGGCCGGCCGCGCCGAGCTCGTCGCGGATCTGCGCCTCGGTCGCTCCATCGAAGACGGGGCTGGCGGCGAGCAGGCGCCCGGCCTCGCGGCCTGCGGTGTCGATCCCCTGCTTCTGCTTCTCGGACAGCGCCCAGCCGAGGTGCGTCTCGAGGATCTGGCCGATGTTCATCCGGCTCGGCACGCCGAGCGGGTTGAGGATGATATCGACGGGGGTGCCGTCCGGCAGGAAGGGCATGTCCTCCGCGGGCAGGATCTTGCTGATCACGCCCTTGTTCCCGTGGCGGCCGGCCATCTTGTCGCCCACGCTGATCTTGCGCTTCTGGGCAACGGAGACGCGGACGAGCCGCTGGACGCCGGGCATGAGGTCCGGGTAGTTCTCGCGATCGAAGACCTTGACCTCGACGACGCGACCCCGCTCTCCGTGCGGAAGCCGGAGCGAGGAGTCCTTCACCTCGCGCGCCTTCTCGCCGAAGATCGCGCGGAGGAGCCGCTCCTCCGCGGTGAGCTCGGTCTCCCCCTTGGGTGTGATCTTGCCGACGAGGATGTCGCCCGGCTTCACCTCGGCGCCGACGTAGACGATCCCGTCCTCGTCGAGGTCCTTGAGCGCGTCCTCGCCGACGTTGGGGATGTCCCGCGTGATCTCCTCGGGGCCGAGCTTGGTCTCGCGGGCCTCGATCTCGTGCTTCTCGATGTGGATCGACGTGAAGAGGTCCTCGCGGACGAGGCGGTCGCTGATGACGATCGC